>NZ_PJMS01000001.1:4262500-4562500 GCF_002846555.1 Aquimarina sp. MAR_2010_214 | reverse complement strand
GGTGGAAACATTTCCAGCAGTGTCTGAAGCTTTAAGACAAGAAATAATGGAACAAGTACTACCTGTTCAAGATAATATTCCTGCATTTAGAGGAGGAATGAGTAGAATACCAGTAGAGTTACAAGCACCTTCAATTGAAACTATTCCTGAATTTAATGATTCTAATTTTTTAAATACTATATTAAATGCATCTTATGGTGGATACGTTGGAGAAGTGCCAACAGCAAATGGTAAGTTTACTATTAATGAAAGTGGGTTTTTTGAAGGAGAATTTAGAAAAAATGGAAGAGATATAATTGGACAAGCAGAAGTAACAATTAATCCTGATGATAATTCAATAACATTTGGAGAGATTGAGGTTTTTGATGCATTAGATAAATATGTTTTATCGGCTCAAAATTTAGTTGGTCCAACTGCACATAGACAACTAATAAGAGATCTAACGGAATTCGCAAAATCAGAAGGATATGATTTCTTGAGATTAGGTTTTTATAGAGACCGTCCCGAAGGTTCTGAACTTCCTGATTCAGATGATCGTTTGATTGAAATACCTATAAAATAATTAATTATGCACCCTAAAATTGAAATATTATTTAATACTACCAAAACTAAATCGTTAAACAATACGGAAGATATCAAATTATTGATTAATCATTTGTATAACTTAGGGGCTTCGATGACAGAGGCTTGGATAGTTCTTTATAAAGGATATAAAATTGATGAGTTCGAGGCAGAAGAAATTTTGTTGGATTCTAATCTTTGGAAAAATGAAAGTCATACATTTAGGATGCATCAAGTAGCATTATATTTAAAGGACGATTTCGGAGAAACCGATAGTGCGGATTTGTAATCCTTACGGTTAACAAAATCCCCCGCTCGGGTATAGCGTATCTGATTGCTAATGCTAGTGTCCACACTAGTACCGGTTATGAGTAAGCGGTGTGAGTAGATGGGTCAAGAGAGATAAAATAAGAAATAATAAAGCTACCTAGAAATAGATGGTTTTTGTTTTTTAGGAGTATGCTAACCTAGCTTTAGCATCTCTGATCATTGCATCGATTGTAAAAAGCATATGTTCCCTAACGGTATCGGGCAGTTTTTGCTCGCTCTGCGAAGAGTGATTAAATAAAAAACGGTATTGCTACGAAAATGTCTCCCGACTTTGCGCAATGATCAAAGGATGAAATATAATTTTATAGATAAAAGCTACTGTAACAGGTAGCTTTTGTTGTTTCAAGAAAAGGAGTGATGATGCTCCCGATACATCTTTGGCAAGTAGATTCTGATATACTAAGGAAATGCTATCCATATCATAGATAAGTGTATAGGCTCAAAATACATAATTATTGTAAAAAAATATTTCCCAGTTCCGAAAAATGGAACTAAGAGCTAGTATTATTGCATTAGCAATTGTAACAACACGAATTTGTAATCGTGCTATTATAATTCCACGGATATCACTTAACTCATCAGGCATACTAAAACGGTACTGTATTTATGAAAAATACTAGCATATATCTTAAGTTTTTTATTTTATTTTTTGTTTTGACCCTAGGTTATGGTCAGGACAAATTATCTTATACCCCATCAGAAATTAGTAGTGCGATTAGTTCAGGTACTGCACTTGATTTCAGTCCTAATCTAAACATTTTAACCAATGCAACTACGGTTTCATCGGCTACGAGTTTGATTTTACGAGTAGATTCAGATCAGCCTCCCTATGGATGGTTTCGTTATGGATTAACCCTAAATGTAACTCCAAGACTATCTAACGGTACTTTTGATACATCAAAGCGTTATGAAGTAAAATTATCGGTAGCACATAATACGGTTTCAGGATCAGGAAGTAGTGGTATTGGTGTAAGCAAACATGTTATATCTGATAGTTACGGCGCTCGTATAACCATTCAACAAGGTTCTTATGAAAATCTAGGGGCAGGTTTGGCTGCAGATCTCAATGGTTATGTTCCAGAAAACATAGCCCTTTCATCAGAGTTATCTTTGGAGAATTATAAGCAGTTATCAGATACCACACCAGATGTTACCGGAGTATATGATACATCTCATAACGAATTATCGGTAAGTTGGGGATCGGTTGAAGGAGTAGATCATTACCAGTTAGAATGGACCTGGATAGATAGTTATGGGCCTACTTTTGATACCGCACTAACTCCGAGCCAGGTTAAGTTTAGCACCCGTGATTTTGAGAAAAACAACACTCGTATTCAAACTACAAATAGTACGTATAGTATTCCACTAATTTATAGCAAAGGATATATCATCTATAGAGTACGCGCAGTAGGTCGTTATCAGTCGAATGTTTCGAAATATAAGTATGGAAGATGGAGTAGTGGAGCTACATCAAAAACTACAGTTTCCAGTTGGCCTGATGTCTATCAGTTGACCAGTGATCATGAAAAATCTAAGAACTGGCAATTTCAGTCAAGTTATGCAGAAGAAGGTAAGAAAAAAGAAGTAGTTAGCTATTTTGATGGTACGCTACGTAATCGTCAAACGGTTACCAAGATCAATTCAGATGACAACACTATTGTAGGTGAGGTGATCTATGATGCGCAAGGTCGTGTTGCAGTAGAAGTATTACCAGTTCCTACAACACAAAAGCAAATAGGGTATGTCAGAGATTTTAATCAGAGTACCTTACAAGCAGGTACCCCATATGATTATACAGATTTTGATCTGAATAGTCAGAATGTTCTGGATCAGTCTACTACCGCAAAAGCTATGGCTACATCAAATGGCGCGAGTAAATACTATTCTGCAGCTAATGATAGTGGTGGAGATTTTAAGGATCGAGTACCTGATGCAGAGGGACATCCCTTCTCTCAGATCGAATATATGCCAGATAACACGGGACGTATCCGTAGAAAGAGTGGTGTGGGAGTTACCCACCAATTGGGTAGCGGTCAGGAGATGGAGTATTATTATGGTACTCCAGAGCAGAAAGAATTAAACCGTTTGTTTGGTTATAGTGTAGGGAATAAAGCACATTATAAAAAGAATATGGTGATTGACCCTAATGGTCAGGCCAGTATTAGTTATATCGATCCACAAGGAAGGACTATTGCTACTGCATTATCAGGGTATACTCCGACGAACCTGATCGGAACCTCAGATGAAGTAGATGCCAGTGGGTTATTACATAAAGAGCTAAACGTTGATCTGTTAGGTAAGTTATCCAGAGAAGCCAAAGACACTAATGCCGATAATAATATAAAAACAGCTACTCAGGCCTATGGCGCATTAGAAGATGCCTTAGAATATGCAGGTACCAAGGTTTCTGCTTTTGCAGAAAACCGAACGTTTAACTATAGTGTTGCTAATGATCCGTTTTTTGAATATGCCTGTACTACAACCAACAATGTACAATATCCTTTGGTATATGATCTGGCGATTGATGTCTTAGATATCGATGGGAATTCTCTTATTTCGGGTTCCAAAAAACAAAAGATAGACCTAAGTAAAGGAACCCCAGGGAAGTTTGTATTACCAGAATTTGTATCACCGGTAAAGAGAGGGAGTTATAGTATTACCAAAAGTTTGGTGGTGAGTAGAGAATCTTTGGAAGCATATGCAGATGCGTATGTTAAAAAGCTTCAGGATAAAAATGATGCCTGTTATGTCAGCCCCGAAGAGGTAACCAATTTACCGGTACTTAGTTTTGAAGGATGTTTTGTGACTTGCGAAGATTGTGAGAAAGCTTTAATAGCTGATTATGGAGGGAGAGCTTCTTATGTAACTACTCAGGTAGCCAATTATGATTATTCAAAATTAGACTATCTATCCGCTGCAGAATTAGCCAATGAAAAGACAAGATTGAGCGAAGTGTTTGGTATCCAATGGGATGCTTTAGTTAGAGCTTGTAATGCCCCTTGTGCAGACGGTACGATTGATGCTACCGATACCACCGAGGATATCGTAGCCAATTCGATTAGTTGTGGTATAGCAGCATCAGCATTGCTTAATGATATGAAACCATTAGGTCAGTATGGCGCATATATAGCAAATATATATAATAACCAGAATTCAAATAATGCAGGATCGTCTACTTCTGCCAATAGTGCTAAGCTGAATATTTATAATGAATCCAATGAGTTGTACAGTGCCAGAACTTCTTCGGGAGTCTTTAATAGCTGGCGAAATCCTCGTCATGCATCATATGACGCTGCACCAAGTGGAACAGGAGTATACACAAAAGGACACTATTATAACGAAGAAGGTACGATCAGTTATGTAAAAATAAAGCAAACAATCAAAATTTCTACCAATGATGCGGGAGAGGTACAAGAAGATATCAGCTATACTCCAAAATTACAAGAAGGCGCCGTTATTATAGAAAAGCCAGGTGATCGTGACTTTGTATATGTAGAACCCCAATATCTTGCTAATGTCTCTGATTTTCTAAGTGATGCCATCTGGCAGGAGCAATGGGCATCATCATTGCTAGTATATCACCCTGAATATTGTTATTTAGAATATGCCAATGCTGTTTGTGAAGTCACTGCCACGGTTAGTGGAGCAAAGATGAATTCTGATGGCTTTGATATGTACCTGCAATCTGTTAAAACATATACAGCTGCAAAAACAGCAGGTTTACTAGGAGCATTAGAAACGTTATCAAGCAGAGACCCTTATTTTTCGAGTGTAATCCCCAGAGTAGAAAACACGACCTCCCATGGAGCACGAAAAGATATCATCAAAGAATCTCTTACTCAAAACTATAACGGTAGTGATAAGAATGTAATGGAGTTTACTTTGGCAACTTTGGTATGTAACAGTATCTCGAGTTGTGATTTGGGCTTAGGAGCGAATCCAACAGCAGGAGCTATAGTGGGTAAGGTAGATACATTTACCGATGTTGCAAAAAAAGATCAGTTCTGGAATACGTATAAAGCAAATTATGCCACTGCCAAGCAAACGATCCAAAGCTTATTTGGTAATATTTATGGGATAAACAAAGGATGTTATAATGGTTGTATAGGTACACAAGCAGCCCCTACCACATTACTTACAGTACTATCTAATTATAGTACCGCAGTCAATAATAAAGTAGAGGGGTTAATTACGGGTACCGCTAATGGATTATGTAAGGATGCGCATGTAGCTCAATATGATAAAAAAGAGAAGCGTTTTAAGCCATCTGATAATTTATATAGTTCTGGTGATAACTCAAGAGATATTTATGATGACCTGGCAGGGTTTACCAATTATGAGTATTATGTTGCAACCGGAGTTTGTCCCAAGGCCAGAGACTTAGAGATGTACCTTACGTATTATTTTAAGGAATATGGCTCAGGAATCAGTACAAGTAATGCCTATACGGGAGCTTATCTAAGTCCTGCACTATTTACTGATTTAGGAGGAGAACATCCCACAGACGTTGCTATTACCGTAAAAAACACGAAGACAAATGGAGATAGAACGCTTCAGATTCGATTTAACCAAAATAACCTGGATGTTGGTGATATCCCGATTGAAGTAAGTCTGCCGGCAGCATCTGTTTTTGGCAAGACCTGGGGGAATTATGGAACCTCGAATTGGATGATTACCAATATCAAACAAATCTACCCTAGTTATGATGACGTCGCCAAAGTATTTAAATACAGTCTGGTAGCCGAAGTACGTATAGGTACTGGTAGTACTGCCACTACTCAGGAGGTTATTTTGACAGGTAGTACTCAGGCTCGAATCTCTAATTGTAGTATTACAGATGCTGATGGTATAGGAGAATATATAGGTGATGGTAGTGGAACAGATATCTCTGGGTGTAATAATACCTCACGTTTTGAGACCGGGATACGAAATCTGTTATATGAGCTCGAAAAGAATAATACGATCAATAATGCGAGTGTAACTCTGGATGCATTAGATTCATACAAAGGGAGTTATCTGGCGACCTTCTTTGGAGCCGGAACAGCAGTTTGGAGAACAGGTCCTGTAGGTACGTATACCATAGACGTAGCCGGAGTGACTAAATTTACGATGGTACTGGAGAACGCATTAGATGCAGCAACTATCAAGATCATTACAGGAGCCAATGTAAACTATACCTATACAGATAAGGGAGAGATTAAGGAACAGCAATTAAATATCACCTATCGGGAAGCCGATCATTTTCCTAAGGTAGTCACCGCCAAGCTATATGAATCTTGCTCTGGTGGAAACACTAGTTTTGCTGCAAGATCAGGAAAGAACACTAGGTCGTCCTGTAGATTGATTAATCTATTATGTTGTGGGGATATTAATGATTTGGTAGGCGAGGATATCCAATGTAATAACGAGGTAGCTTGTCCTTCTAATTCGGAAACAGAAAAATTATTTGAAGACCGATTTAAAGAAGTACTAGATTTCGCATTTAAGTTTTTGCCATTAGATGAAAGAAAACCTTTGGAATTTGCCAAGATGACCTCTTTTAAAGAAGATTTACAATTGCAAAAACGACTACAACGTAGATTGAATCCAATTTCAGATAGACAGGTTGATCTTCGAATAGAGCAAGCATCAGGCATAAAATCTACTTCTAACCATACAATAAGTATTGGTTTTACTGGAATAAGAAATACTTCAGAAAGTCTCAGCCGTTTTGATTCTTTTAATCCAACAGCCAGTTTTATTATTAATTTTCAAGATTTAGCCAGCCAACAAGACTTTGCCAAAATTCAGGATATACTTTGTTTAGATTTAAGAGAGGATTCTGGAGGAGCAAGTAGATCTGAAGCTTTTTCGAGAAATGCCAAATTATCACAAGGAGAAAAAGGTTCTGGTAATACGCGGTTAAGTATCACCTATAGAACTACTGAAGGGATCATACGTACGGTAGAACCTAATTTGAAATTAGTATTTACATATCCAGTTGGAGAAGGTGGGGTTCAAGAGTCTCAAAGTCAGGTGGATTGCCCATTTTTTAATCCTATTGTACCGATTGATCCTGTCTGTACTCTCAAAGAAAAGCTTTCAGAAAATTTAACTGGGCTTATCAATAACTTAATAAATAATGGTGCGTTAAACGCTAATAATTTAGGAAAAAATGTGTATTCGGCGAGTAATTCAAAATATAATAAATTTTTGAAAGATTTCTTTACTGCTCAAAGTGCAGCTCAATGTACTAATTATCCGGAGACATGTTTTAATGGCGGAGTATATGATTTCTCTGATGTGACACAGATTATCATGAAATTCAAAAAACACAAAAAAGGTATTCATGGAGGCTCATTAAATGATGACAACGTTGATTTTTATATAGCCTATGCAGATATTTTGGTTTTTTCAATAGAGATAGGAAGTTATCAAAGTATTACAGCTTCAGGAGTAAATATTCAATCTATAACATATGAAGAAATAAACAATAGCTCGGCAGGAATAGTTAATTACGTACCTACATTAAACTGGACAAATGGATATGTTTTCAATAACCCTAATGGTTATCTGGAGTTATATAGAAATGATATATCAGTATTCAGTAGAATTAAGGATTCAGCATCTTGTATAGCACCAAGGTATCGTATTTATTTTGACTTTGATTGTGATTTGTTTACCAAATATACAGGATATTCGATAGCATCAAAAATTCAGGATATTGACAATGTCAATGTGTCGATTGTACAACCGGGCTCTGAAGCTGAAGAAAGAGCATTTGAAAATTATTTAAAGGATGCAATGAATGTATATTTAACATCTGGTTCTTCTTCAGGAATAAGAATCCCACTCAACTCTATTTCTTCGGGGTCTACTGGTGTTGATTTCAATACTAGAGTCGAGAAGTTCCTTGCTACAACTTTAGAAGCCCCCAATACCAATTTTCAAATACCTTCATTCAAAGATACTTTAAATATATCAGTCAGACCAATTGATAACTTAAGTTCGGTTTACGAAAGTACATCAACTTTTGGAGGAGGGTTTCAATTAGATACAAGAGTAAAAAGAGGTAATGTAATTGGTGGAGTACGTCAACGTACCATAGTTAATAGGATTGATATCATTTTTGAAGAGGATTTTAAAGATGTTGCTCAAATATTAGATGTGTTTTTTATTAGAGAAACAATACAAGGGGTTATATATGCTACCGTACGATATAAAAACACAAATGGATTAATTCAAACCGCTAAAAATGTAGGCATAACTCATTTTGTAACTGCGTTTGCCATACCTGAAATGAAGGCAGGAGATTATGGTAAAGGATATACTTATTACTTCAATGTTTTGTTAGAGATGGGTCTTAATGAATCAGTCCAAACAACTAAAAATAGAATAACTTCGGAAATTACAGAAAGAGAAACGTTATGTGGTACGACTGGAGCAAATACTATTTCTAGTCCATCATCAAGTAGAACTAATGAACTTTCAGCAAGATCCGCCACCGTTATCGCAGACGAAATCATCCCTTGTGGTCCTACCGTTTGTGTTCCACCGTTGGTAGAGCCTGTAAGTTGTACAGCGAAGTATGCTGCTTATACAACGGTAATGAACCGTATCGGAGATAAAGAAGAAGGAGATGTAGTGTCAGAGGAAGAATTTTGTAAAAACTCGTTACAATACCTGGTCGATGATTATGATTATTACCTCACCAAATTTAAAATCACCTCGACCTTAAACTTACATTATATGTCTATGGCTCGTTTTGGAGCTACCGAGTTTAATTTTGGATATCCTGGGATGAGTAAACCTTACAAAGATAAGCCAGCTATTATCGATTTATACTTTACACATACTAGTGGTAGCGGTACAATAAAAACCTGGGCAGCCTTTACTACAGATTACCTTAATCAACCGGAGAACAAAGGTGTTTGTGTACCAAGAGCCTTCCTTACAGATTTTAGTGATGTTACTATAGATGTCCCAGAAGATAGTGACTGTAAGCAATTTGTAAAAAGTGTACGAGCTGCGTATACCAGAGATGCTTATGAGAGTTTTATCACGATCAAACGCGAAGAATTTGTTAAAGGATATATCAAAAAAGCAATCGATGATGCTGTAGAGACTTTTGATATGAAGTATTTTGATAAAGAATATCAATATACCCTATACTATTATGATCAATCCGGTAACCTGTTACAAACAGTTCCTCCAGAAGGAGTAGATCGTTTTACCAAGGCAGAATTATTGGCCACAAATACATCAGGAGTAACACTTAATGAACAAATCAATCAACACCGGGCAAATAACATAGCCAAAGAGAATGCAGGTCTGTTGCCAAATCATGAGTTGCTAACACAATACCGTTACAATTCTCTCAATCAGTTGGTATGGCAAAAAACACCAGATGGTGGGATTACCCGTTTTGCTTATGATAAACTGGGTAGGATTATCGCTTCTCAGAATGCAAAACAACGTATTAATAACAGATTTAGCTATACTACCTATGATGAGTTGGGTAGAATTATCGAAGCAGGAGAACTGATACCAGATAAAGGAATAAGTATCAATGATACTACGGGTAAATTGGTATATACTACCGGTGGTAATGAAGTCCTTACACGAGTAGAAGACAACTACCCTGTTAATGTCGCTGCAAATCGAGTAGAAGTAACCCGCACCCGATATAATGATTTACAAATTGCAGCAACAGAGATCTTTGAGACGGTGCTGGATGCAGATAGTTATGCAAGTACGACACGTAATCGCGTATCTGCAATTTATTACTACGATACCTTTGGTACAGCTACAATCGAACGGCAATATAACCATGCGATTTTCTATACCTATGATATCCACGGTAATGTAAAAGAACTGGTACAGCATAATAAGCAAATGGCACTAACGCTAGATGATCCTACTTCGGGTATGAAACGCACCCAGTATGCCTATGATCTGATTAGTGGTAATGTAAATACGGTAACCTATCAAAAAGGGAAGCCAGATCAGTTTATTCATAAATATGAGTACGATGCAGACAACCGTATTGTTAATGTCAAAACTTCTGATCATGGAATGATCTGGGAACAGGATGCGAGTTATCAATACTTTGCACATGGTCCACTGGCCAGAACAGTACTTGGAGACAAGAAAGTACAGGGAATTGATTATGCATACACCTTACAAGGATGGTTAAAAGGAGTAAACTCAGAAAGCCTAAGTCCTGATACCGATATGGGAGGAGATGGAGCCAATGGTTCTACCGTAGCCAAAGATGCTATGGGGTATTCACTAAGTTACTATACTGGTGATTATAAATCTGTAGGTACGACCAATGCGACTTCATTTGCATATAGCAATACATCAGGATTACAAAGCAGTAAAAACCTGTATAATGGTAATATCAAGCAGATGGTAACCAGTCTGATTGATAATAATGAGTCTATGCTCGCATCACAGAGCAACCATTACGAGTATGACCAGCTTAACCGTATTAAAAAAATGCAGGGGTATAAAATAGCAGGAACAGTAGGTACTAAAAATTATAGCTCAGAATATGCATATGATAATAATGGCAACCTCGATACTTTAAAACGATCAGCAGTCAATAGCCAGAGTACGGTAGTGAATATGGATGACCTTACCTATACGTATAAAACGGTTACTGATCCCGATACAGGATTACAAAAACGTTCTAATCAATTAGGGCATGTAGATGATGCTATTGCAGGTAGCCAGTTTAATGATCTGGAGGATCAGAATCCAGATAATTATACATATAATGCTATCGGACAACTGATTTCTGATAAAAAAGAAGGAATTACCAATATCGAGTGGCGTGTAGATGGTAAGGTAAAACAGATCACTAAAAGTAATGGTACAACAATAAGCTTTGCTTATGATGGTCTGGGAAATCGTATTTCTAAAACGGTATTACCAGAAAACAAAACCACGCTGTACGCACGCGACGCCCAAGGGAATACGATGGGGGTATACGAGGCAAACACCAGTGGATCTGTTGCTGCCGATATGCGTTTACGAGAACATCATATCTATGGTAGTAGCCGATTAGGGTTAGAAGAAAAGAACATACTGCTCACGACTACAGATATGCCTGCTATAACTACTTTTAGTAATACCGTAGGAGACAAGCGCTATGAATTAAGTAATCATTTGGGTAATGTATTGAGTGTGGTAAGTGACCGTAAGAGTGCGATTACTACAGGAAATTTAACTACCTTTACACCAGACGTTCTTACATTTAGTGATTACTATCCTTTTGGGATGCTTTTACCCAATAGGCATGGAAACTCTGGCAACTACAGATATGGTTTTCAGGGACAGGAAATGGATAATGAAGTCAAAGGAGAAGGGAATTCTATAAATTATAAGTTTAGGATGCATGATCCTCGTGTGGGTAGGTTCTTCGCGGTGGATCCTTTGGCAAAAGAATATCCATGGAACTCTCCTTATGCATTTAGTGAGAATAGGGTTATACACATGATAGAGTTGGAAGGGTTGGAATCTGTTTTCTCTGAGGAATTTTGGTGGGATGTAGGTACAAGGATGTCAATAATTGATTTTAATCATCCCAAAAATAACCCTCTTAGCTTTAGGGCAAGAGATCCTTTGGGATGGGAACTTGAAAATGCTCCAAGTCATACCGCCACAAGGCCGTCAAAGAATATAACAGGAAATTACCTTTTTGACGCTGCTTTGATGTTAGGAGGATATGATATGTTTAGTCGGGCGTATAATGGTGATCGTATGGCACAAGCTCAGGTAATAATGGGAGGGATTTTGTCTTTTGATGGCATACCTGAACAGAAGTTATTGTCTAGATCTAATAGAAGATTATTTAGTAAAGGGTGGGGAGCTACTCCTAATAGTATTGGAGGAAAAAAAGATATCTCTTTATTAGGTGCACATAAAAAAATTAACCCAGGTAATTATAGAGATCATTGTTTATGTGTAAGTGTAGAATTTGCTAAACATTATGGAGGGTTTTCTTTTGGAGAAGCCCCAAGAATGACTATTGATGCACCTGATGATTATATTACTAAAAACTTAGGAGAATTGTTTAGTATAAATAAGAAAAATGTTAGTACTACTCATGAAATGGGAAACTTCCTTAGATCACTTGATGGTTCAATAGATCAGACTATCATTCGATTTAATTGGAACAAAAAAACTCAACTTAAACACTTATTTAAAGGGCACGCGGTAAATGGTGTCAAAGAAAGTGGTTGGGAAATATATGATATTCAAGAAGCAAAAATAGAAACATCTTGGCGAAGGCTTAGAGAATTGATAGAAAGTATTGATATTTACACTTTGGAAAAGAAACAACCATAATTATATAATGAGAGGATTAGAAGTTTTAATTTCGAGTTTGACGGAAGGAAAAACACTTGTTAATAAATACGATTTCGATGATAGGGTGTATTTATTTATACATGATGATGTTAATTTAGACTTAGATAAAATTAGAAAAGATGGTGATCTTTCAGGAGTTAGCCCTCCTAAAGTTTATTATTTGAATAAAGAAACAATGACTTCAGAAGAAATTCATCATATAGAATTTTTAGACTATATGATAAGAGAAGGTAAAGAAAGTGTTCTTATTGATAATACACCCAAATCATTAGAATCGGTATTAGAGTCAATAGAAAGAAAGAAGGAAGTTACCACAGGGAATATTTTCACGCTTAGGAATATTTATTTTCCAAATGTTAAGTGTGATATGGATGGATTAATGGATGAGAAAAAAACTTTTATTGTTAATTCAGATGACCCTCTTTTTCTAGTTTTTTTACAAGATAAATTTAAACCATTAGGAGTGTATTATAAGCAGTTATCAGAAAGTAGATTACTTATAGAACCAATGTTATCATCCAGATCCGCGAAGAGTGATTAAATAAAAAACGATATTGCTTTGCAAATGTCCCCCGCTCGGGTATAGCGTGTCTGATTGCTAGTGCTAGTGTCCACACTAGTACCGGTTATGAGTAAGCGGTGTGAGTGGATGGGTCAAGAGAGATAAAATCAAGGAATAACAAAGCTACCTAGAAATAGGTGGTTTTTGTTTTTTAGAAGTATGCTAACCTAGCTTTAGCATCTCTGATCATTGCATCGATTGTAAAAAACATATGTTCCCTATCGGTATCGGGCAGTTTTTGCCAGCTCTGTGAAGAGTGATTAAATAAAAAACGGTATTGCTGCGCAAATGTCTCCCGCTCGGGTATAGCGTGTCTGATTGATAGTGCTAGTGTCCACACTAGTACCAGTTATGAGTAAGCTGTGTGAGTGGATGGGGCAAGAGAGATAAAATCAAGGAATAACAAAGCTACCTAGAAATAGGTGGTTTTTGTTTTTTAGAAGTATGCTAACCTAGCTTTAGCATCTCTGATCATTGCATCGATTGTAAAAAGCATATGTTCCCTATCGGTATCGGGCAGTTTTTGCCAGCTCTGTGAAGAGTGATTAAATAAAAAACGGTATTGCTGCGCAAATGTCTCCCGCTCGGGTATAGCGTGTCTGATTGATAGTGCTAGTGTCCACACTAGTACCGGTTATGAGTAAGCTGTGTGAGTGGATGGATCAAGAGAGATAAAATAAGGAATAACAAAGCTACCTAGAAATAGGTGGTTTTTGTTTTTTAGAAGTATGCTACCCAGTGCTCCGCAAAGAGTGATTAACTAAAAAATGTAATGCTACGCAAAGTTTCCCGACTTCGCGTGAGAGTACAGTAATACAGATGATATATAAGTGTATAGGTTCAAAACACATAATTATTGTAAAAAAATATTTTCCAGTTCCGAAAAATGAAACTGAGAGCTACTATTATTGCATTGTTAATTGTAACAACACGAATTTGTAATCGTGTTATTATAATTCCACAGATATTCCCGTTAACGGTCGGTTGTAACTAGTCCCGTATCAGATTGGTTTATGAGTAAGAGTAATAAAATAGGTAATAAAATAGAAGAGCTTCCTTATACCATGTGAAAATAAAAAGAGGGAAGTATTAAAAACATAAGAAACAAAAGATTCAGATTAAGTATTAGCAAGTTCATGTTAATGTAGTTTCATAAAAATCAGAATAATAATAAAACGGGGTCTTTTTTAGGAGTATATAGGATAAATAATGTAAAATTTTAAACAACAAATAAGAATAAAAGATGAGTAGAGTATTAAAGTACATAGGAGTAGTATTGATTCAGGTTTTAGTATTTCAGTCCTGTAGTAAGGATGATAGTAGTAATGAACTTGAAAATCAGGGCGTACCAACGCTAAGTGCTAAAGATTTTACATTGACGCGTGGGGAGGCCAATTATAGTCCTTCGATAGGTAAGATAGAAGCAATATCTAATCAAAAAGATATAGTGTATAAATTACTATCTCAAGAACCAGAAGGAGCATTGAGTATCGATACAGAAAGTGGAGATTTAAAAGTAGGAGATATATCTTATTTTGATTATGAGTTTTTTCCAGTACTAACAGGAGAAGTTGAAGTATCCGCAGGAGGTCTTACAAAAAAGGTTTCAGTAACGATTACTTTAACAGACGAAGAGGAATCAGGATCTAAGATTTTTAGATATCAAAATGAGTCTTATAGTTTAAAAACGTATAAAGAGGGAACTTTTGGAGGAATAGAAATACTGTCTTCTGGTGTTAAATATGGCTCAGGAAGTCAGGGTCTTAGAGGTAAGGGTAATGTATTGCGTTTTTCTATTATTGATAAGCTAAATAATATATCAGAAGGAGTAGTGCATACTTTTACTAAGAAAGATATTGATAATGATTATGTTGGTATTGCAATTGATCACGATTTTGATGCAGATAGTAGTATGCCGAGTTCAGGTACTAAAAGCGTCACAGAAGCAAAGATACTTTATAAGAAAAAGCATAATGATTTTTACGATCCAAATGCCAATTATTTTATATTCAATGTGCATTTTATGTTCAAGTTTTCTGATAATACCATTCTAACAGGAACATATAATGGAGGAGGAAGTGAGGCTCGTTAAAAAACTGTTTTTAGCTCTACGAAGAGTGATCACTAGTGCTAGTTTGTGCCTTAAATTCGTGAGGAAATAAAAGAAGATAATAAGATAAAAGCTACTGTAACAAGTAGCTTTTGTTGTTTTAATAAAAGTAGCCCAAGAACCTTCAACATTATCGAAGGTATCAACTTGTTCTCTAAAGAAAAACACACAGTACATAAATCGTCCAGTTGTTTCCCGGTCCAGCAGCCTGGATCTTTTTTGTGTTTTGTAGTTGCAATATTTTTATAGGAGCTATATGCCTTTATAAACAGCACTTTAAATACTGTGGCATGATATATGTAATATTAAAAATAGCAGCCCTATTTAAGCCAATTTGTAAAATAATAACAAATCAGTATTGTTAGAGTTTTGAAAACAGCTTATGAAATTATAAATTTGAACAACCTAAAATAAATTGCTATGATCTACAGAATAAGCCTTCAAAACGTAAAGAAAATATTACTTATGCTAGTGATATCTTGCTTTTTTATGCAAGTAAATGCACAAAACGAACTTGTTTCTATTCAATCTATTAGTGATCAGGAGTTTGAAGTAAGGAGTCTTAATGGTATTCCTTTTACAGTAGTTCTGGAAGAAAGTAATAGTGATGGACAATTTCATTTAGGGATTAATAATAGCCTTACTTTTAAGGTTGGGGATATGATTGGTAAAAGAAGTACTGTTAGGATTGTGTTTGAAGATGAATTATACCACTCCTTAGAGAATAAATTGATTAAGCAATATCAAACAGATTTGCAATGGATCGAAAACTTGCTAGGAGTTAAAGAAGGAGAATTTAAAAAACTCCCTTCACGTCCTGTTTTTACAGAAGCAGGTTTGGAGAAATTAAAAGGTACTGTTTTTGAGTATGTTAACACAGATCAAGAAGAAGAAGACTTCTATAAGTGGATAGAAAAAATAAACTACTCTGTTGGCGCAGTGAAATATTTTAGAGATTTATTTGCCGCATCTAATGGTGAAAGTAATGAACAAAGACGTCATTTTTTACCGATCAATGTGTATAATGCACTTCAGGGAAATTAATAAACAAACTACTACCTCTTGTAGAGAGTTTATTCGTATTACATCTTGATACAAAATCTATTGTTTTCAGTAGAAATATAGTTTAGTAGGTAATTTCATTTGAGAAATGGTATTATTTTCCATCTAGCCATAATCTGAACTCAGGTGTTCGAGAACCACTTGTGGTAAGAACAGTTTTATCTGATAAAATAATTTGCATTTTATTTTTGAAATAGGGTTCAACCTTTTTAATAAAAGCGATATTGACAATTTCGCTCCTGTTGATTCGAAAAAAGTGTTGAGGATCGAGTAATTGTTCTAAGTTGGATATTTTATAACTGATATTGTGCTTTTCTTTATGGATATCGACAAGAGAACAGAAATCTCCCAATGCTTTGAAAAATATAATATCTGCAACTGGTTTAACGATGATACCGTTTTCCTTTTTAATGCTAAAGCGTTGCTTATAGTTTTTAATACTTTTATGTAACATTTGCTCTATCATACCAAAAGCATCCATGTTCAATTGTGTCAGGTTGGACTTTTTAAATAATTGATCATATTTATACATGGCTTTATTAAAGCTTTCTTGTGAATAAGGTTTAACCAAATATGCAATTCCATTCGTTTCAAAAGCATCTTCCATATATTTATTATACGCAGTACAAAAAATGATAGGGCAGTTTACCTCTAATTGGTGAAATAATTCAAAACTACTTCCATCTAAGAGCTTAATATCTGATAGGATCAAATCACATTGAGCAAAAAGTTCTTTTTCTTCAAATGCATTTTCTAAAGATCTAAACCATCCTAAGATTTTGACTTCAGAATTGTGGTCTAATAAGTATTTTGAAAGTTTATTGAATGCAGGAATTTCATCTTCTAATAGTATAACTTTCATGTTTTTATTGCGTTAATTTCTGAATAAGAGGTAAGGTTATTGTATAGTGATCATCTATTGCTACTTCAATAGTTCTATTACATAGTATCTTGTAACGTGATTGTAGGTTATTTAGGCCTATACCAAAAGATTTTACGGGGTTTGTCTTTAAACTTATATTGTTACTGATTGCAACATGCTCATCTTCAATAATTATTTTGATAGTAATAGGATTTTGTTTCGATGCATTATTATGCTTTATGATATTTTCAAATGCAGTTTGAATTGCACAGGGAGGAATCAATTTATCTTCATCTTTTTTACATTGATTTATAATTTGAAATTGGTAATCATTGCCAAATCGTTCTTTGATAAGATAGATATAATCTTTGGCAAAATCTATTTCTTCATTTAAGGACACAGTATCTTCATCTATAGTTGCAAGTAAGTATTGATACAGTTTTGCTAGTCGCTCTATATAAGGTTTAGCTTTTTTAACATCAGTATCAATGAGGGCGTCTAAGGTGTTTAGATTATTAAAAAGAAAATGAGGATCAATTTGACTTTTTAAGACTCTTAGTTCATTAGATTTTCGTGTACTTTCATTTTTAAGTAATTTAATTTGAACTTCAATATTTTTATTAAACATAATAAGACCAAATAGAATACTGCTTATAATTAAGATATAGAGCAGTAAACTTAATACATCAACAAAAAATTCATGCTGACTAACAATTAATTTGGCTTCAAATAATAAATTATAAATAAATATTTGCGGAACAAGTAGGAGGAGGGTAATGGCAAATATCTTTAGTAAAAGAATAAGATAGTATTTGTTTTTGAACTCTTTTAACCATTTAAAAGCAATTAAATAAACCAGGACGATTGCATCAATTGATAGAACTATCCATATAGGATATATTTCAGGTTCTTTATTTCTATCATCATCAGTTAGAATTGGTAATAAAGAAAAGATTATAAAAAATATAATAAAGATAATTTTATCGGTCCTCTTAAGCTGGTAAAGGGCAGGTTTTTTTTCTTTCACTTGACAGTAATTGTAAATAACAGGTTATTACTAATTCAAAAATAGTTCTTTATACACCATAAACAACAAAGCTTTTGTAATCAAATTAGCCATAATTGTTCTTCAATTATGACTAATTTATTACTTATACCATTTGAGGAATGGTATTAAATTAATTTGAAAGAAACAATTAGTGTACAATCGGTAAATCAATAAAAGAATTACTTCCTTTATTTCTATAGAATGTCCACTCTGGATCACCATTCTTAGGAATTCGGTCAAAAGTATTATTATCTGCTCCTGCAATAGCAATTCTAATACGATGCCCTGCTTTTATCTTTACAGATGTAGGCAAAAGTTGAAAGTTAACTTCTACAATTTGATTTATTGGCATAGTAGATGCATCAGCTTCTAAAAACGAATGAAAAGGGATTGATTGATTGAAATATGGGTTGGTATTTTCTTTTTCATGAATTAAATTTAGACCGCCTTCTGTAATATATCTACTTTGTCCGTTTTCATCAACATCTTCTAAATAGACCAAGACCAATCCTTCTTCATGAGTAGACGACATTTGTAATGAGATAACAGGCGTGCCAGAAATTTGTACATCTTGAGAAAGTGGTTTGGTGGTGTAGGTGAGCATTTTTGAATCCATATCACCTCGATCATGTAGCCCCATAATCCCATCGTTGATTTGACCAAGCCATCTGTTTGCTTCGCCAGTAGATGTTGTAAAATCAACAGCATATTGATCTTTTCCTGTTAAATCTGTTGGTATGGTCTGATGCAGCTCAAAATTGTTTTTAAAGTAAAATCGTTCTTGATTGACTCCTTGTGGTGGCCATACATCACTACTTAAATAGGTTTCCTCACCAAAATTGTAATACAATACATTGGGCCATGCATGTACTCCTTTGTCTATTCCCTTTAAGTATGTGTCAAAGAAATCGAGATGTAGTTGCATTATTTTCTCAAAACTCATAGAAGGTGAAATCAATTTATCTGAGACAATATATGGGCTTGCATGAGACTCAGCGCCATGATCATCAGCCATTAAAATAACTTTTTGTGAGTTACTAAAATATTGAAAACGTTTAATAGCCCCATCAGCAGAACCCGCATCGAGCCAACTTGCAAAAACTAACATCGGTACATTAGATGCTTCGATTTTCTCTTTCCAGTATAGGGGAGACGATTCTAGATGACTATATGTACCTTTGTTTTTTGAGTCTTTAAAACTATTATTGAAAACAAAATCAAAAACATTTGGATTTTGACTATGCATTGCAATGGCCTCTTTCATAAGAGATTTATCTGCATCATTATCTACAGGAGTTGCTTGTAATCCATTATCAATTTTGTCTACTAAATCGCTCCACAGGGAAATAAAACCAGAAGAAATGGCTCCATAAGGTCGAGCAGGGCTGTCGTAAATATCAAAGTCAGACCAACCAGGAATAACAGCTTTAACAGCCGGATGTTGCGTTGCAGCCAATAACTCAGCTGATGTACCCGAATATGATACGCCATAAGAACCAATATTTCCGTCGGACCATTCTTGATCTACGAGCCAGTCTAATATGTCTTTAATATCAGAAACTTCTTGTGGAGAGTATTCTCCTGGTCTAACACCAAAAGAGGCAGAAGAACCACGGGCGTCGACAACAACTAAGGCATATCCTGATTCTGTAAAAAAACTTTGCATCCTGGCTTCACTCTCTCTACCATATCTTGTATTTATAAAGATAGTTGGCACTTCGTCATCACTTGTTAAGTCTTTTGGTAAATAAACCGTTACTGCTAGCCTTGTACCATCAGAAACTGTCACATATTGAGAGAATTTTGTAGAAAGTGATATGGGATCAGGAGTTGGAGTAGAAATAAAATCATCATCATCATTACAACTTATAAAAAAGAGTAACATAAAAATTAAAGCAAAAAAGTTAGATTTCATATTGTTATTTTTGTTAAACATGATTTATACTTTATCAAACAATACATGTGTTTCTCCTTTTTTGATTTAGTTTATTTCAACTATGAAATACTGATAAGAGATACAACCAATTTAATGCACTGACTGATTTGTGAGACAAATAAAAAAACTAAACATATGTATTAAAATCACTTTTTGTCGAAATGGGGTTATATCCCTTTTAATTCATAAAATAGACCTTTTAATGTGTTATGAGAAAATGAGTAGGTTGTAGTATAAACATTCTATACATTGAAACTTCTCTGTTTTTTGAGAGTGCCATAAAAACAGCATATACCAAGTAGATTTAATTCAAAAAAAAAGACCGAACATAGTTCGGTCTTTTGTATATATACTGCTCGTTTTCAAAACTCCATTTTGGTAGCAACGGCAATTCTATTCCAGGAATTAATACTTACAATGAGCATAATAAGTTGCGCAATTTGATGTTCATCAAAATAATCATTAACAGTATTATACACCTTACTAGAAACGCCATTTTCTGCTATTCTAGTAATCTCATCAGTTAGCGCTAAAGCTGCGCGTTCTTCTCCACTAAATAATGTAGATTCTTTCCATACAGCTAGAGCAAAAAGCTTACGTGCTTCAATATTTATTTTTTGTGCCTCTACAGTATGCATATCTATGCAGTAGGCGCAACCATTTATATATGAAGCTCTAATTTTGATCAACTCTTTTAATTGAGGAGCTATATTGATATCTGCTAGATATTGTTCCATAGCAAGCATAGCTTTATACGCATTAGGTTCTAAATCTAGTACATTAATACGTGGGTCTTTATTCATAATTATTGCCTTTTTTTAGTCATTGTAACGAGTTTAGAGAAAGATAGTAATGTATTTAGTTTACATTGGGATCTTTCTTTACGAGTTCTAGTTTTATAGTTATCTCAATATCTTCACCTACAACCATACCTCCATGTTCTGTCTTTGCATTCCAGGCAACCCCAAAATCAGTTCTATTTATAGTTCCGGTAGCCTTAAATCCAGCTTTGGTATTTCCAAAACCATCGTTAGCTATAATTCCACCATGAGAAACATCTAATGTTACTTTTTTTGTTATGCCTCGCATGGTTAAATTTCCTTTTAATTGATATTTATTTTTACTTTTCTTTTTAAAAGATGTACTTTTAAAAGTGATCTTAGGGTACTTCTCGACATAAAAGAAATCTTCTGATTTTAGATGACCATCTCTTTTAGCATTTTCTGTATTAATAGAGTTAGCGTCGATATCAAAAGTAATTTTGGCGTCTGAGAAATCATCCTTATTACTTATAAAACTTCCGTTAAATGAGTTAAAGTTTCCGTCAACTTCAGAGATTACTAAATGTGAAACCGAAAAGCTAACTTTTGAATGACTCGCATCTACATTCCATGTAGTTTTTTGTGCAAATGAATATGTTGTCGCTATAAATGCGATTACTATTGCTAATTTCTTCATTTTTAAATTATTTAGATATGTTTATTTAGTTTGTGTAATAGAATTTTTCGTTGATGATCTGGCCGTTTTCCCAGCGTTGTATAGCCAATTGAAGATAATTTCTGGTCCCCCATTCTTTATGATCAAAATCAAAAGCCCATTGTACAACAGAAATGTTGTCATTGATCAATACGCTTTTTACTTCTGCATTTCTAAACTGAGTGATGTTACTTACAAAAGCTTCTTCTAATTCTCTATTTGCATCTTTACCAAATGTAGGAGGATTCTCATTTTCTTGCATGATTACATCATTTGCATAAAATTCTTCGAATGCTTCTAAAATTTGACCGTTTTGGATCATGGCATTAAGAGCCACGACTTGTTCTTTTACACTTGTTTTTGTTACTTCTATCATGAGTATCTTTTTTATTAATAATACTACAAAGATGTAACAAGACTAAAAGCTATGCATTCACTTAGGTTAACTAATGTTAGAGGTGCTATTTTTATTGAAGATTTGTTTACGAATACGGCTTAACGACTGAGGTTTTATACCTAAATAAGAAGCAATTAATAACTGTGGTACTTTTTGAATAATTTCGGGGTGCTCTGTTACGAGTTCTAAATAGCGCTGTGGTGCAGATTTACTTGTAAACCCAGAAATACGTTGTAAAGTGCTTATATAAGCTTTTTGGATAAGAAGCCTCTGAAAACGTTCAAAAGCGGGAATGGTATCACAGGTCTTTTCAAAATTATCTTTGTTTATAATAATGAGTTTGGTTTCTACAATTGCTTCGATATTTAATTTTGAGGGTTCTCCAGAAAGGAAACTGTACAAATCAGCTATCCAATAATTTTCTAAAGCAATTTGTACTACATTTTTTTCTCCTTTTTCATCAATTGAATATGAGTATAGTCCACCTGAAACTACAAAAGCAATATAATTAGCCATTTCACCTTCGTTTAAGAAATGCTCATTTTTGTTCACCACAATTGACTTCGTTTGAGTTAAAAATTCTTCAAACTCAGCTTCGGTAATAGTAGTTTTTTCTAAAATGTTTTTATAAAGAAGTTGACTCATATACTCTTTTTATATACTGCGTGTTTTAATAATGATTAGTTAACCCGTTGTGAATTTGAGGTTTTTTAATTCGAAATTCTATTCTCGATATACTTCTTCCTTTGGTCGAAGCACTCGAATTGACGAATTTTTATGCTATTAATTTTTAAATGCACAATAGGTTTAGTTAGTCTAAATGTACTATCTTTTTGAGTTGATATAGTTTAAAAATTGTACTATTTTTTCTATGGATACTATATTACTCCTAAAATATTTATGAGTATTTAAAATCTACTTCCAATAATGAAAAAATCTCGCTGTCTAGATATTTTCCATCGAAATAATAATTTTCTTTAAAATACCCTTCTTTTCTAAATCCTACTCTGTACAAAAGCTTCTTAGAGCTTTCATTTTCAGGATTAACATTAGCTTCAATACTATGTAGGTTTAAATGAGTAAATCCAAATTTAATGAGTTCAACCATAGTTTCTTTCATAAAACCTTTACCCCAAAATTGAGGTTTTAATGTATATCCTATCTCGGCTCTATGATTTTCTATAAGTATTTTCCAATATGCAAAATCACCAATAAATGTGTTTGTTGATTTTTCTATAATAGCCCAAAATAGTCCATTTCCTTTTGTATAGGTTTCTATGTTTTTTGAAATAAAACTTTTAGAATCTTGTAACGTTGAATGAGGATTTGAATCCATATACTTCATCACATTTTTATCTGTTCGAATATTCTGGATATCTGAAGCATCACTCATCATAATTTCTCTAAATATGAGCCTTTCACTTTCTAACTGAGGAAACTTTTGAAAATAAATATCATTAATCATTTTCTTAATTTTTATAATTAGATTTATTATTAAGGTATAACTTTCGTCTTGCACCTCCTTCATTAAACAATTCGCGCATTCGCTCTTTTTGTCCTTTGGTAAACATAAACATAGCATCATCATGTACATAATCCATAAAATTCATGAACATATCATTACTGTTGCAAGAAATTTGAGGATGAACAGGATGGCCTGTTCTTGATTCATATTGTGAAGGTGTATCTTCTACTAGATCAGAAGATACACAATCTTTGTCTTTTGCAAAAATATGTTTAAGATGTAACCAATGCCCAATTTCATGAGTAGCAGTTCTTCCAAACTTATGACCATCAGCCAAAGGTTCCAGAGTTCCAAATACTCTTGGATCCATAACTACCCCGTCGATTCTTGGGTCAGATTCAGGAGGATTAGCATATCCGGGAAGTGCTAAATTACCTAAACGATTTGAATAATCAGCTATCCAAATATTTAGATATGTATCGTTTGGCCAGGCATCTTGCCCACCTTTATCAGAAAAATATAATGAACGCTCTTCAATATTTTCTATGTCCTCATGTCCATCAGAGGCAATAACCATACTTTCGGTTCTAATTATACCAGTAGTCGGGTTTCCGTTAGGGTCTATGGTTGCCAATTTAAATTCGATACCTACATCGGCTACTAAATGCTTAAACTCGTCAGGCGTGTTTATATGATCGGGATTTAGCTTTCTAAAATCTTGATTTAATACATCGATCTGAGAATGTATTTTTTCATCGCTAATCACAAATGGATCTGGACTGTAGTTAATCACATGAATTACTACCGGAATTGAAATTATTTCTTCAGGAGGAACATTCGTTGGTTCTTCAGGAAGAGTAGGTACATTAGTTTTGTCACAAGCATTAAAAAAAAGTATAGAAAAAAGGAAGGTTAAAATAGTGGTAGACCTGGTCATTGGATATGTTTTTATAAACTAGTTACAATTGGTATTTAATTCTTGATAATCAGCCTTTGTGAGGTTAGGAATGTTCTGTTCATGGCCTATTTTAATACAGAATAGATTTGGGTTTCTATCTATGGTTAGAAAAATCAATTTTTGAAGATTACTTACATCGAATTCAGTAAGTAAATTACTAGAAAAATGAAGTGTATGAATATCAGTGTTTTTTTCTAGGTTAATACTCTTAATTTTGTTGTCTGAAAGTGCTACTGTTTCCAATAGGATATTTGTACTAAGATCCAACTTAGAGATTCTATTGATTTGTGCTAAGATGGTGGTTAAATTTACAGCACCTTGAGTGTCCAGGGTTGTTATATGATTATCTCTTATAAATAACGTTGTTAACGTGGCATTTTGAACACTTAGCTCTTCTAATACATTAGTAGATAAACTTAACCATTTTAACTTAATGGCTTTAGATAACCCAGTAATTGAGCTAAGGTTATTCACGCTAAGATTTAACTTAATCAATTCGGTATTGTTGCCAATATCAATACTTTTTATATTGTTTGAGGAAAGGACTAACGTATCCAATTGCGTATTGGATTTTAAATCTATTGCTGTTAGATTGTTTCCTCCTGCATATAGTCTTTTCAGGTTTATAAAGCCTTCAATTCCTGTTAGATCACTAATTTTATTAGCATTGAAGCTACTTAAATCTATACTGCTCACCTCACCAGCATCAACTTTTAACATACGGTGGTTAATCTCATTGTCAGAATCGATTCCTAGGTTTATCAGTTTTTTTTCAAATTCTACATCAGGGATATTGAGGTAAATAACATCTTCTGATTCATCTTCATTTTTATTGTCAGAGGAACAAGCAATAACTAGATATAATGAGGTAATTAAAAATAGTAACGATTTTAAAAGCGTTGTATACTTGTGGGACAATAGGTGTTTTGTTTTCATTAAGCGTTTTTATTTTTTGGACAATAGTGCTACTACTATGTGACCGAATTATTCCATTAACTTTTTTAAGTATTGATATTATAATTTCCAACTCATCTATATTAATATGAGTAGTTCTGTTAATTAAATACGTCCTTTAAAAACACAGGATACTTTCTGAAATCAGGAACATGATATAGTGATTCTACAAAATCTGAGACCTTATCATAATTCACATTGTTCTTAAGTACCTTATTAACATAGTCATTATAATTAGATATGTTTTGATAACGACTAAGCTCTAATTGTTCTGTTTGCCAAAAAAGATCTAAACTAAATTTGTAAAAGTTTAAGTCACTCAATTCATCTGGAAACTTAGGGATAATTACTTCGCTTTTGTTTTTCTGGCTATCATAAACCAATGTCCAGCTATAATCATAATAAGGTTCGATCGAGTATTCATTTTTTAGCCATAACCTACCAACACTATGTGTAGTTCCGCTTGTGACAATTTTTATAGTATTACCAGAAGATGTATCATAATCGATATCCCAATTAGGTTTGCTATAATTGGTTAGAGGTATACCTTTTCGTTCGGTAATATAGTCTTTAGAAACAAGGCGGTGCTTATATGTCTCAAAAGTAGTATGAAGAGGATAAGAGATAGAGGAGTTGATATCAGTGTTTTTAGATGTAAGAGCGCTGTTAAATAATTCGTGATACACGTTATTAGAATAATCATTTTGATTGGTATACCCAAAAATTGAAAGTATAGGCTGCAAATCAACTTCTGGAAAATAACTCTGAAGTACAAAATTATTAAGTACTACATTTTGATCGCCAAATGCAGTACTGTTAAGCGCAAAACTATTACCAATTGGACGGTTTAAAAATTGATAACGGTAACTTGTCTCGGGAGCGTTGTTGTCATATGTATAGAAATAGATTTGATTTGTTTTTTGAGGCCGCATTAGTGTTAGCTTAAATCTATCATTTGCTTTTATTCCCTTATAATCTACTCCTTGGGATTTAACGATGTCGTTTGCAGAAAAACCATTCATGGTATAACTTGTTTCAGATTCTTCAGAAAATGTATTACGAGGAGCAAGGTGCAAGGTTCCTGGAGAGGTTATCGTTAGGTTTTGAATAGTGGAGATTCGATTAAAACCGCTATTTTCAATTTCATAAAATGTAATCATAAAATTTTCTGAGTCATCAATTTTCTCTGTAGCATATAGTACAATGTCTGTCATTCCTGATTCGATTTTAACTATACTTATAGGGCTTCCGTCTGATTTTGATGCAAATACCCAAGATTTCATGATGTTAGTCGATAAATAATCCTGAGGAATTTTAAGACGAATAAGAACTTGTGTTGTTTTAGTATTGATGGATAATTCACTAACATTATCCAAAGCATCTTTTGCAATAAATGTAAATCTTCCATCTCCAGATGTATAGTCATCTGGATTAAAACTGAAAGCAGTAATGGCACCATTTTCAAAAAAATGAATACGTTCATTTCTGTATAAAACTTCCAACGAATTTATTTCTGAAAATTCATCACTAAGTTTAGGTTCGAACTGAATGATTTCGGATATTGTTTCTCCTTCATTAATGGCATCTATAGTGATTTTAGGGCCCGTATTGTCCGCAATAAAACTAATCGTCAGTTTAGCGATTTTATTATTCGAATCAGAAGCAATAATCTCTATATTGTGTCTACCATCATTTAGATTAGATGTAGCTATGTTTACGTTATAATTCTTATCTGTTATGGTAGCAATAGTAACGTTATCTACAGATATTGCGACACTACTTATATCTTTATCATCACTAACTTTAAAGGATAATATGTTGATATTGCCAGCAAGTATTGATTCATTGCGAATTGAAACATTAGTAATAGCTGGTAATGTATTGTCTATAATAATTGCTATATCTTTTGTAGAAGAGAAGTTTCCTGCAGCATCATAGGCCTTAATTCTTACAGAATGATTCCCAGAATTGTATTGAGAAACATCTATGCTAAAATTAAATGGAGGAGTGGTATTATTAGCTACTTTAATAGCATCTATAAAAATTTCAATAGTAGTTACTCCCAAGTCATCGGTAATATCAATATCAAGCTCTAGAGTAGTACTAATTAGTATAGGAGTATTTATATTATTTCCAGATACGTTATTTATCGTAAATGAATTGATCGAAGGAGGAGTCGTGTCTTTTTCGACCAAATTATTAGAATCATCACTGCTACAACATTGTAAGAGGATTAGAATAAGTAAATAGTAAATGGTTTTAAAATGTTTTTTTTTGCTTAGCATAGGTGTTGAATTTTATATATTCATAGATGACGCATTACGTTTACTTCTATTGATTATATATTGCTACTTGTTCGTTTTATGAGTTAAATAAATTGATGATGAATAAGATGTTAAGGTTCAAAGATTTCTTAATGGCTTTGATGAAAGCAAAACTGATAAATTCACAATGAATAAAAATTGATCTAGATCAATTTTTCATGCTATTTACTTCTTTAGATGTTCTTTAAAAAGAGGTCAGTTTTAAAAAAGATCTTTTTGTTTGGATCATGCCTATATAGTTTTTGAATTATAAGCACAAAGATGTATGTGAATTATATCTAATGCATTCACCTAGGTTAATTAATGTAATATTGTAATAACAGTTAAGAAAGCTTTACTTGACAAAGGTTTGTGTTGGGTGAAGTGTAGAGCTACAAGAACAGCAGCTATGTAAAAATTAGAAGATCATATAAATTCCTAAAGTTTCTGATAGTTTTAGGAATTTATATGATTTTGTGTTTAGAAAGGCTCGACCCAAAGTCCTGAGAATACAGAAAGTGTAACTTATTAAATAAATAGAGGTTGTTACTTTCAAAAAGTCATGATCACTTTTACATCAATTTAGATATGGAGTAGCAAAACTTGAGCTAAATTTGGGTTTATTACCATTTTTAGTACTTACATCAGATATATGGTCAATACGTTTTTTATAGTACTAAAACAGAAACTATATTTTTTGGGTAATTTAGTGAGATAAAGAAAATTAAAATAAGTAAAAGTGATTTTTATTTAATACTGATACCATATCCATTAACAGTTTTTTCCATTAATACACCCGCTTCTCCTTTTTCTTCAATCCAAAGCTTTATACTAGTTTTTTCTAAATTACCAGGGTAGCTTCCTTTTCCATGGATATACTCAAATTTTACCAGATATTCTTTTCCTGCTTCGAAAGAAAAAGGGTCAAATGATTCTATCGGAATGGCAATCTGCCCTTTGGAAACAAACCTAAGTTGTATTTTGTGTTCCCCGGGTAAAAGCAAAATTCCTTTTGCACCATTCATTAGACTATTGCCTGGTATATCGTTACCATCTACTTCGATAAAATAGGCATACTTTTTTTTCTCGTTGACGGTTATAATACGCACTAGTTGTTCTGCAGGGAGTTCGGGTCCTTCATATAATTTAAGAACAGTGATTTTATTTTTTTTCTTACGATTCTTTTTTTGTGCCATACTTGGCGTTATTGTCAATACCATTAGAATGGTAATCAATATTATCTTAAGTATTTTCATGTGTTTTAGATTTTATTTTTGTGATTGTGAGAGTTGACAGCTAGTAAAGAATTCTTGTGTTCCACCGCTATCTGTTTCTTCAGTTTTGGTGTTTTTTAATTCATAATCCAATATTTCTTCTTTTGTTTTGTCACATAATTTAAATTCATCTTCTTGCCTTAATATCTGAACACCATCTGCATCTTTGGTCTGAATGATTCTTTTACATTCATAACAATCTTTAGAGGGATTATCATCATCATTACTACAAGATGTAAACAATAAAATAAGAAGGGATAGAGTAAAAGCTTTTTTCATAATTTATAGGGTTTATTAGAAATGATCCTCAAAATTAAGCTTGGCTTATCTATTTTCTATCTACATATGTAAAGAAATCATTTATCCAGAAGAATTTTTTTCCTGATTCTACTTAATTGGGTGGGAGTGATACCAATGAATTGTGCTATATGATATTGATTGACTAAATTTTCTAATTCTGGATATCTTTCCTTAAATAATTTATACCTATTATCTGCCTGAAGGGTGAAATATTCAAATTCATTTTGTTCTTTCCCTCTGAAGAAAAGTTCTGTAAGCTTTCGACTCCATTCAGAAATTTCTCTATTTTTATTTATTAAATCTAACCAATCTTCATATTTACCTTCTAACAACTTTACTTTGGTCAATGCTTCTATGTTTACCTGATTTATAGTACTAGTGGTCATAGATGAGAGTGCTCCCACAAAAGATATAGGAGTTTTAAAATGGATTGGAGTGAAAAAAGTCTTGGTATATTGAGAGCCATCATCTTTAGATATATAGGCCCTAAAAACACCATCCAGAAGAATTCCTAATTTACTTTCTACACGCCCTGTTTTTGCAAAAAACTCTCCTTTGTAATATGTTCTTTCTATAAATATCTCTTTGATCTGATCCCATGAATTTTTGGATATGGGAGATACCATATTTAGGTATTTTCTTACTTCTTGCATAGCAAACTTTTACAAAAAAATAAAGATATAATTTGGAAGTTATTTTGTGAGTTATGGAGTTGTTAAAATCAGAGCAATCACATTTAAAACTAAAGAATTTCTTACCCTTATTTTTTACTCAAAATTGGTTTGATTTCAATTTAAATAATATGAAGCGCTGATAATTAAATGCTTATTGGTGCAGTGCGAATGAGTTCCTTATGAATATGGGAGGTAGAATAGGAGATATGCTAATGATGAGAGTTTTTGTTTGCTTTTAATGTAATGTTATTTAGGTTGGAAAACCAAAAACAAACAAGACTTTGAGATATTTTAGAATTATTGGAAATATTGAGAACAAGTATATTGGACACGATCCAAAAAAGTAAAATCTGAAAGGAAAGAAATGGTTATAACCATTTCTTTCCTTTCATTTTATCAAATAAGAAACTTATGTCATCCTTAGACCCCATAGTTACTCGTGCCCAATTCGATTTCGTTGGCCAACCACCGGCAAGCAAAATTTTATTCTTCAACATAAGCTCTTTGTAAGCTTTAAAGTTTTTAACATCAAAGTATACGAAGTTAGCTTCACTGCGAATGTAATTGAAGCCAAGTTTTTCAAGTTCATTGCAAAATGCATTTCGTGTTTCGATATTGTTATTCTTTGATGTTTCTAAGAAGACATCATCTTTTAATGAAGTAATTGCGGATGCAACGCTAAGTGAATTAGGCATATTACCAGGAAATCCTAAAGTGAATTTTTTCTCCATTTCTGCTATAAGCGATTCTGGCCCTAACATGAAACCAATTCGTAAACCCGCTAAACCATATATCTTAGAGAAAGTACGAGTAACAAGAACATTTTTTCCTTCTGCAATGAGAGGTGCCATTGATTTATTTCGCCAGGAGTTCATAAAATGAATGTACGCTTCATCAACAAGTACGGTAGTCTTATCAGATACAAGCCTACAAAACGATTTTAACCTTTCGGTTTCTATGACGGTCCCTGTCGGGTTATTAGGATTACAGAGAGTTAAAAGACTTGTTTTAGAACTAATTCTGGATTCCATTTCTGTCAAATTCATTTTGAAATCTGAATCTACTTCAACTGGTGTGACTTTTGCTCCAATCTTTCTGGCAAAAAGCCCAATTACGTCAAATGTTGGACTGGGAACAATTATTTGTTCTCCTTTACTTCCAAAATGAGTTGCTGCCCATATTAAGGGTTCAAAAGATCCATGACCTAGTAGCACATTCTCGGGCTTCAAGCCTTCTTGCTTTGCTATCAATTGTTTTAAGGCTTTTGCATCATATTCATAAAAAGTTGAGTATCGATTGCTACGAAATATAACTTGCTTAATTATATTTTCTACACTTTTGCTCGGACCAAGATGATTTTCATTGTAAAGTAACCTTCTTATAGCATTATTGTTATTATCGTGATCTGTTCTATAATAGTCTCCGTTAATTTCAGAAAAAGCATTCAAGGGAAATAGACTTAAACCTGCAGATGTTGCCAAAGAGTTTTTTAACCATTGTCTTCTATTTATTGTATCCATAATTTTAAAGTTTTTTCTAAATCAACTAAAAATTTGGCATACTGTCTATCGAATTCATGAATCCAATAGAGATTTAATATTAAGAAACTATTCAGGTAATATTTTTTAATCGATATTCAGATGGTGTAGATTGTGTAAATGACTTGAATGCCACATTAAAAGAAGAAAGACTGTTGAAACCTGAATCTAAAGCAATAGCTAAAATTTTTGTGTTTGGATGACTGGTACTTAGAAACTCCTTTGCCTTTTTTATTCTATATTCATTGATGAAACTTGAAAAATTTTTGTTGGCGTGTTTATTTATTATCATAGAAATATCTCTAGGAGATAAATTAAGCCTGGAAGATAAAGATGCTAATTTTAAATCAGGATCTAAATAAAGATTATCCTCCTCTATTAACTTTCTTATCCGGTTTAGGTGGACCTCACCATCTTCTATAGTAATATTCGAATTATGATATTTTTCTTTATAGTTTTTGTCAAATATTCCTTTTCTATCGAAAGCTAAAAAAAGAATAATAAACATTAAGATTGAGAATGCAACTACACCAGCAGAATAGACGGGGATTAACTTAATAAATATTAAAGCATAAACTATCCACACTAAACAAAGAGCCAAAACCAATAGAATATACCATTCTCTCACTTTTTTGTTAACTGTAATTTGTCTTTTTTGAGAGATAAACAGGCTTGCTATTACATAAGAAAATGAATGTACTAAGATGAAACTATAACTTAATTTCCAAAAATTACTATTAATTTCATTAGGGATATGATCACAAAAAATCACATAAATAAAACTAGGAATAAAATGAAATATTACTGACTTGAATTGGATTCTTGTTTTAATGAAGAGTGAATATCCATAGATGTATAATAAAGGGCCTACTGCCAAATTTGCAGCTAATCCAAGGTTCTTAATAAAAATTGGAAGCTCTATATAATTATAAAAAACGGATTTGGTAATCCTTAAAGTTAGCACGATAAGTAATATTCCTAATATTGTGTTCTGGACTTTTTTAATTCTAAGTAAATAAATTCCAAAGAATAAACTTATTCCAAGTCCAATACCACTTATAATTGCTATTAATAATTTGATTATCATATTTTTTAAAAGCTATCCTTAAAGATAAACTTATCAGAACACAAAAATTGAATTTCACCGTTATTTTTTGCCTTTTGTTAAGACAACTATAAAAAGGCAAAAAGGTTCTCTAAGCTATTTAAAAGACCTTATTATATGGGGTATCTAACTATCTAAAATTACGTCCCTTTGATAGAATCTAATTTTTTTGTAGCAATTTCGGATACTTTTTTTAACATCTCACTGTTCTTGTATAACTTGCCGTAGGTACGCACAGTTTCAATATAATCTATAGTTTTCTCATACATTTTATTTCTGTTATAAACCATTGCTACATATTCAGCATAGTAAAAATCATTTTTAGGATTGGCACCATATTGTATTGCTTTTTCGAGATACTTTAGTGCTTTTTTATACTCTTTCTTAGAGTAATGTATTACAGACATAAACTCATATCCTTTAGGTAAATTAGGGATTAGTTCTGTACTCTTTTTATAGCATTCTAAGGCCTTGTCAAATTCGCTATTATAGTAATATGACATTCCTAAAGACCAGATGGCCGCAGCACTATCTGGGTACATATCTACTACTTTTTGAAAGTATTCTTGCGCTTTAAGGTAGTCTTCCTTAACCAATAGATAATACTCTGCCTGTATAATATCCCGTTCTGATTGTAATCTTGATTTTTTGGATAGCTCATAGGCTTTGGTGACTTTTTCTTTATATTTTTCGGGGTCTTGCTCATAAAAACCTCCAAATAAAAAACCACTAGGATAAGAAGGGTCTAACTTCATTATTTTGGCAGCTTTTTTTTCAAATTCATTTTTATCGCCATAGAAAAAGAAGTTTTTTTCTAAGTCGTTAAAAAGTTGGTGTACTTCTGCTACTTTTGAATCTACGGGTAATGTGAACCCATATGTTTTCAGGTCTTTCGGAGCATATTTTTCTACAAACTCATCTTCAATCTCTCGTTCCGTTTTTTGAGATTCACAAGAGAAAATACTAACCGTAATTGTAGCTAAAACTACATTTTTAAGGATACTCATATAAATAATTTAATTGTTTATGATTGAATTCAATATGAAAAATAAGGTAATTCCCTGCTCAATTTCATTAGAGTGGTTATGAGAGCCGTAAGTGCAGATGGAAAGTTGACAACTGTGGACGAACTTAAAAAAGTCCTGTTCTCTTGAGTGCTTTTAAAAAATCTTGTTTGTAGGTCCTACCGATAGGAAGTACCTTCTCCTTTATGAAAATTTGATTACCCGATACCTTTTCTACCTGGTCTAAGTTGACAATGTAAGAACGGTGAGTTCTCACGAAATTAAATTGGCTTAATTTTTCAGACCAATTTTGAAGACTATCCAGAACAAGTACTTCTCTTCCGGTAGCGACTACATTTACATAATCGACCTCTGCTTTTAGAAAAAGGATATCTTCAATAGTTGTCTTATATATCGTTTTATCCGCATATAATAAAACTTGATTTTTCCCTTCATGTTTTCTATTATTCAAAAGGGTTTGCGCGCGAGTGAGTGATTTATAAAAACGTTCGTAAGAAAAGGGTTTTACCAAATAATCAGTTACGGCTTCTTCAAAGGCTGCAATTGCATAGCTTGGGTAGGCGGAAGTAACAATCACCAAAGGAGCATTGTTGAGGGTTTTTAGAAAAGATAATCCGTTTAGTTCTGGTAATTGAATATCCAGAAACAATACATCCGTAAGCTGGAGTTGGTCATGCGGAACATCTAATCCGCTTTCATAGATTCCCACACAATTTAAAAAAGGAGTTTTATCAATATAAGCCTTCAGTATTTCTTGGGCGGATTGCTCATCTTCTAAAACTAAACATTGTATCATAGTTGCACATTCAATTGTACCTCAAAAATGGAGTTTTCCTTTCGGATTTCTAAGGTATGGTTTAGAGGATATAAAAGTTGTAAGCGTTCTTTTGTATTGTGAATACCGACACCACTTTCTTTCCATTCCAAATCAATTTCTTCTATGGCATTTTTATTAAACGGATTACTACAAAAGAAGATGAATTGTTTGTTTTTTAGTTGGATATTGATATCGATTTTGTGGTTATTTCCCTTTAAAATACTGGTGTATTTAAAGGCATTTTCTATAAAACCAATACATAACAGCGGTGCTATTTGTTGATTTAGCTCATCAATATCCTCAGAAAAATGTACAACGACCTTGTTGGCCAATCGTTCCTGCTGTAGATGTATATAATCTTTAATGTGTCGTATTTCTTTTTTGATGGCTACATATTCATTTTGACCTTGGTGCAAAACGTATCTAAAATTATCTGAGAGTTTTAAAATAAGCTCAGGTGTTTTATCGTCTTTCTTTAAGGCATTTGCATATATTGTATTTAACGTATTGAAAAGAAAATGTGGATTTACCCTTGCCTTTAATACGTCGATTTCTGCACGTTGTTTTTCTTGTATTAATCTATCTATTTGTAATTGCTTTTTATAGGTATTCTTTACAATGTAAATGGTAAAGAAAACAACTCCAAAACTCAAATAAGTCAATGTATTGGATACAAAATCTAACCAAAAATTATGTACTTCTGGATGAAAAAAATGGTCTGTAAATTCATATCCAAATGCATTTACAACAAAACCAATGAGTACTAACGGAACATATTTTGTCTTGTTTTTCTTTGGAAAAAACCAGAGATACAAAAAATATGAAATCGCCATTTTGAAGAAGAGCGAATTCAATTCATGTAAAAAGGTCATCGGATAACCGCCATCTTTCCCCATATATTTTATATAGGGATAAAATAGTACCATACACCAGAGTAGTCCATGAAAGTATGGCTCTATCTTCAAGAACTTCTGGTATGTATTCTGATTTTCCAATTTTGAAAGGTACATACTATTCGTATGAAATCACAATGTCTTTAAAGGCAGCTTTGGCAAAAATGGTCTTTTCGCCTGTGGTACCACTAATTCTGAAGATGAGCCTCCCTTTTTTGTATGGATCAGCATCTTCTACATCAAAGAATTTTTGCCCATTTAGTTTAAACCATAATCGATTTTTTTGTTTACCAATTTCTATATCATACCATTGCCCCACTTCCATGATATTTTCTTGTAACCTTTCATTAAAACCTCTAGAACTAGGGGGGATGTTCTTGAAAAAGAAAGGTGTAATGCCATGTGAACGGTTATTGATGGTCAAGTTGTAATGTGTCATTTCACTCCTCCAATTCCAAACCTCTTGTGGTGTTGCCGTTTCAGCAGGCAATTGAAAACCTTCTGTGCCATTATTTTGCAAAACGGAAAACAGAGTAATTAATACGGTAGATTCTGACATCGCTTTGACTTTGTAGTTTAGTTTAAAATCGGAAGGATATTTTTTCGGGCTTATCATAAAATACCCATCCGAGCCTTCAGTTTCTTCTACAATAAGTTCATCACCCTGAACGGCGCTCTTTCCCTTGTCAAAAGTTTGCCATGTAGCCAGTTCTTTAGGTGTTATCTTTTCTTGATTGATATTGGTTTGACCACAGCGAAAAGCTATGGTACTCAAAACGGCAATTCCTGCTATTAGTAATTTAGTTTTCATATGTAAGGTTTAAAAAAATTAGTCTGTTGTACCCCCGTATTGATAGTTTCTGTTTTTTCTATTTCTAGTTTTTCCTTTATTTTGAAATAACTTGTAACTCGTGCTTAAAAGAAAACCAAAGGTTTGTGATTGAAACCGCCATAATTCATTTTGAGTGACGTTTTGAGTAATTGTCGTTCTGTAGAATAAATTATTATCCAATAGATCTACTACACGTAAATTCATAGCCAGCCTGTTCTCTAAAAGTTTGATACGAACCGCAACGTCTACACGATTTCTAGGGTCAATAAAATCAAAGGTATTTTGTGTTTTGAAATTCTGTCTGTATGAAATATCTGCACTTAAGATTTTATTTATCTTGAACGTATTTTTGAAAATTAAATTAGCCGAATACAACTCATCCCAAGTCAAAAAAATGTCTTGGTCTATTGCGGTGTGATAATAATTGGTAGAGAGTTGACTGTTCCAGAAATCTGATAGTTTGTAGCTTATATTTGCCTCTATTCCATATGAATGTTTTTCGCCTATGTTATCAAAAACGTTTCGGAGTACACCTTCTTCATCAACATCCTGTAAAAGCTCTATCACGTCGGTTCTGTATCTATAAAATAGGGCTCCAGAAAGACCTAATTTATTCCCCTTGTATTGATAATTGGTTTCTAGATTATTACTGAATTCTGGACGAAGGCCTGGGTTCGCCACCCATTCAAAATATTGATTCCTCGCCTGAAAAGGGTTGATATTCCTGAAATTAGGACGTGATACCCTTCGACTATATCCTAAATTTAATTTATTTGCATCATCAATAGCATAGGATACATGAAGGGAGGGGAACACGTTCGAAAATTTTAAATCTGTGGTTTGGTTATTTGAAAGGTTAATCGAATTAGATGTTAAGTTTTCATACCTTAACCCCAATTGCCAGGTTAGCTTTCCCAGACTAATATTTGTTAGCCCATAAATGCCAAACAAAGATTCATCATACTTAAAAATTTGCAAGCTTTCCTCTTCTTGGGCTGGATTTAAAAACAGTGAACTTTTCAAATTTCTCTCATTCCAAGATCCTCCTGCCTCAAAAAGTATATTATCCGTTATGGGTAAAGAATAATCTAGCGCTACCGCATTTAGAATATTGTCATTTCTACGCTCTTCATTAAAAAGGAAAATTTCTTCTTCAAAATCAATTGCGGGCAAAAGGTTATCATTCTTGGAGAATTGATAATCTAACTCTAAAAAATGATTCTCTTTATCAAACTTTACCCTGTAATTTAAGTTAAAATTGGTTGTTTCGTGTTCGTGCGAAGAGTTACGGGTATATTTAAAATCGTCTCTATTGGTTACATTACTATAAAACGTAGTATTAAAAAATCTATGAAAGTCCTTGGTATAATCCAAGCCAATAGAGAGTTCATTTTTCTCGTTGATAAAAAAATCCAATCCAGTATCTAATTTTCTTGATAAACCGTAAAAGTCATGAGGCGTAAAGAAATCTCTGGTATTACCATTTTCATATAATTGAGAAATATGCTGTTTACTGTCCATGCCTCTACCAGACTGTGAGAGATTCCATCTAAAGTTTATCCAAGAAAAATTAAAGTTGCCATCTATGCCATAACTGTAGCGCTTCGTACCAATTCCAGTGTTTAAGTTGGTATTCAATCCTTTTGTGCTGTTCTTTTTAAGAACTACATTGATGATGCCCGAAAGTCCGTCTGCTTGATTTTTGGCCGAAGGTGATGTAATAATTTCCACCCTTTGTACAGATGATGCGGGCAACTGTTCTAGTAGTTCTGTAGGGTTCATGCTGGATGGTTTACCATTGATAAGAAGGCGAACATTACCACTTCCTCTAAGGGATAAACTTCTGGTGCCTAAATCGGTTTGTATTTCGGTAATTTGGTCAAAAGCTTCGAGTGTGGTTGCTCCCGCTTGTTGTAAGTCGGCACCAAGATTAATGATTTTTCTATCGATTTTTAATTTTGTTGTGGTTTGTTCAACTTGAACAACAACCTCCTCCAATTTAGAAACTGATGGGGTAAGCATAAAAGTAACCTGTCCTATATCTGTAATTTCTGATCGTTTTATAGTTTTACTTTTATAACCAATAAAACTAATTTCGAAATGAGTAATCACTTCTTGAAGGTTGATTTTAAACATTCCAAATTCATTTGTTGTAGTTCCATCTACCAAAATATTATTTTGATATATTGCGACCGTAGCAAAGGGAATCGCTTCTTTTGTGGTACTATCTATAACAGAACCTTTATAGGTCTGCGTTTTTTGAGCATTAACAAATAAAATACCAGAGCATATGAAAAACAAGAGAAGCTTTAATCGCATAAGTTGATGTTATTTTTCAACAAATATGATTTAATGTGCTTACCATACTAATTTTATTCTGTTAGTGTATTGGTTTTTTCTGTTAACGACGTCTAATCATGTTGCGAAACGTGTTTGCTATAGTTGTTTCTTTTTCAATAGTTTATGGAATTAAAAACCTCCAATTTTCATAAGGCTTGTTTAATCGATGTGATTCGATAAAACGAATGTTTTATGAGACATCAAAAAAGATCAGATATTAGTTGTGTTTTAGTTAAAAGTAAAACACCTTTTGACTTTAAAATCACTCAAAACCCACTTATGAAAGTGGGATAGAGTACTTATATAAGTACCCTATCCTAGGGTTTATCCTTCCGAAGATTATTGTGTGTTAATTTTTTAATAAATAAGATGTGTTTACAGTTAGAAAGAGCATGATTTTAAAAACATATTTATGATGTTTGACTATATAAATTAAAGCAATGTATTCTGGATTATTTGCCGATACAATATATGACAAACCCTTTTGAATAAAGGGGGTAAGAGAGCAGGAGGTGTGCTAATGGTGAGAGCTTTTGTTTGCTTTTGGTGGGTTTTTTTTTGACTTATTATTGTTATAATGTAGTAATCCAATGTAAAAAGATAAGTCGTATCTTTAATTTGTTGAATAAACTTACCTAATAAGATACTTTACAGAAATGTATCGTTTTTAAATTTTGTAATTTTGTGATATGAATGAGTTGAAAAATATACTTGATGAATATAATAAGTTGATTGAAGGGGATACTTTCGATTATCAACGATTTAATCAGTATGCAATAGTTCATCATTCTAATGCAATTGAAGGCTCTACTTTAACTAAGGAAGAAACGTTTTTATTACTAGACGAGCAACTAACACCAAATACCAAGCCTTTAGAGTATACATTAATGGCTTTAGATCACTTGGAAGCCCTTAAATATGTTTTTGAATTATCCTTTAATCATAAACCTTTATCAATAGAGATATTACAGAATTTATCAGCTTTGGTAATGAAAAATACTGGCTCTGAAATATCTTCAATTGCTGGTGATTTTAATTCTTCAAAAGGTGATTTCAGAAAGTTAACCGTAAGGGCTGGAACTCGAACTTTTATGGATTATCAAAAAGTTCCTAGGCATGTTGAATCTTTGATAAATCAAGTTAATTCAGAGATAACTAAAACTAAAACTATTGAAGATGTTTTTAATTTATCTTTTGATGCGCATTATCAATTAGTGACTATTCACCCCTTTGCTGATGGGAATGGAAGGGTTTCAAGACTATTAATGAATTATATACAAGGCTATCATCAAATGCCTTTATCTGTAGTTTTTCAAGAGGATAAAAATGAATATTATAAAGCACTAGAAGAGACTAGGATAAATGAAGATATTTCTATATTCAGAGGTTTTATGTTGGATCAAACTAAAAAACACCTTTTACAAGAGATAGAAACTTTAAGTGACTCGCCTAAATCAAGTCAGAAAGGAAATAAAGGAATATCATTTCTTTTTTAAGATCATCTTTTGGTTGTGTGTAGGCTTCCCTAAACATATACGTCAGAAGAAGTTTTTAGGGAATTAAATTCTAGATAAACTTTAGTTCATCATGATAGCATCATTTGATAGTATCACGAAGATAATCTTATTTTGAAACTATGCGCTTAGTACTTCTAAATTGTGCAATAGAAATAAAAGAAAATTTGTAGCTAATAAAAGAAAGAAAAGACCCATCAAAAGTAAAAGTAAATCTCACTTTTTTGCAAAATGTCTAACAAAGGAAACCAAAAGTATACCAAAGGCAAGAAAATCTATTTGCCGATACAGAAAGTATTATTCTTTTAAAATAAATGGTTTTTGGTGATTGAGGTACAAATAAGGTACGAAGTTATGCCGAACTTCACTTATTGGGGAGTAATTTGAAATATTCACTTGCAGCTACAAGGTTGTACTTTTCAAAATTTGAATTTACAAAAAAGTGTATTTTAAAAGTTTTGTTTTTAATAAGAAAACAATTCTTCCGTTTTATAGACAGTAAAAACTTTTTGTTTGATTCTAAAATTGCTTGCGATTTTTTATGTAATCCTGATACATCGTGATATACAGGAAAAATATAAATATCAGATTTATGTGATTTTCCTAATCCATTTACTTTGGAATCATATTTGGTATTGATGCGATGATTTATAAATTTTCTAATACCCTTTTTGTTTTCATAGCGTAAAGGATCAAAATAGATACTAACAACATCTATCAGTATTTCTTTACCAGTTTTTATATTCTTTAATTGAAAATCAATAGTTTTTCCATTAGGTAAAGGAGCTTCGTAATTCAAAAAAGAATATTGTTTAGTCAATTCCAAAAGAGCAGCTATTTCACTTAAAGAATTAAGAAAATTATTTTGCTTAAAATCATTTATATTGCCTAATAGGAGACTCTTAAAGCCTTTGTTTTCTCCAACAACAGAATGAAATTTACCGATTAAATAATCAAAAATTTTAATTTCATTTAAGAAAATTTCAGAACCCTTTCCAAAATGGCTCTTTACAAGTTGTAAAAACAATCCAAGGAAATTATTAATATGTGTTCCTTCTTCAATAGTCAAAGAATAATTATATCCTTTTTCGATAAAATCTTCAATCTCTCTTTTCGTTAAGTATAATAAAAGGTTGGGGATATAGAGCTTTATTATTTCAAGCCCATTTGCTTTTATGACTGTTATGTTCATTCTATTATTTCTTCAACATTATAAATCAATTTTCAATGTGATGGTATGAATTTTTCCATTGAGTTCAAATTTAACGAATTCATAGGTTCTTTCTATAATTTTTGTTTCACCATAGTCGAATTCTTTATGATGATTTGGGCATAGTAAAATTATATTATTAGGCAATTCATTTCCTCCTAAGTGTTTTGGTTCTATGTGGGCTGCTTCGATGTAATACGAGCCGTCTTTCTTTTTAATACTATGAGAACAGATTTGACATTTATAATCTCGTAGTTCTTTTATTTTTGCGATAGTTACATTATCTCTTTTATAGGATTTGCTATTAATGACAATGAATTCTGGATCGGTAGGTTTTAGATTTTTTAGCTCTTGGGCTAATTGCAGTTTTGTTTTATTTTCTTTTTGTAAAATAGTTGTTATTTCTTGTTGCTCATCTTGGTCGGGATTATCTACATAAATTTTAAGATACTTGGAATAAATTTTACGCATAGAATGCATAGTAACATCTTGGTAACCTTCATAGTATTTAATATGTAGGTTTAATGCTCGTAAAGCATTCGATAACCCTTTAATACCATAGTCCTTATAGATTTTCTCAAAGAAATATTCCATAGAGTAGGTGTTATTGGTTCTAGTAAACTTTTTACCATCTAATAGACATTTGAGATTGTGAATAAAATCCGCAACACTATTTGGGTTCATTCTGCCATCACCTACAATTATTTCAACACCTTCTTTTCTGCTAATTTTACCTTCGTAGACTTCTTTTGCTATATCATAAGTAATATGTACTAATTCTTTGGTAACTTTCATCTTTGGAAAAAATTGTTTATTAGTGCTGATGTTAAAATATGAAAGTTTCCATTAAAAAAGAATTTATGAGAAATATTTTTAGGGAAATTACACCTTTAAGATTAAATGAAAATATCAAAGAAAATATACACTCTTATTGTACTAATAGCTCTGCTTTATGTTTTTAAAGGTTATGTCTATCGAGTTTTTGTAAAGTATGAATCCATACAAGAAAGAAAAGAATATTCTGTTCATAATTCAGAACTCATTAGTTATATTGAAAACTCTACTATAAATAGTGACTTATCCGGTATAATATCAATAATAGATAAGTCTAATAAGCTTACGAATGAAAAATTAAAATTTACCTCATCCAAATGTGATGTAGACCCAAATAAACTAGTTAATTCATCAAAAACGCATTGTGTGGGGTATGCCTATTTTTATGCATCCACGTGTAACTATTTATTAAAAAGGTCAAAGTTGCCTGTTGAATGGAAAGCAAAAGCTTATGCAAGTAAGCTGTACTTTTTAGGCGTAGATATACATAAATACTTCGATTCTCCATTCTTTAAAAACCACGATTTCGTTATTGTAGAAAACTCTAATACAGGTGAAAGGATTTATATTGACCCAACAATCTCTGATTATTTAGGAATAGATAGCGTATCAATACGATCAAACTAACCTAATAAGCCAGATAATGCTCCGAAATATAGAAATACTTGATAACATAGAATTATAAAAATACCGAGAATAAAGAAGATAGTTTTATAGGTCTGAGTTTTAAATTTGACTATAGCGAATACAATACTTCCAATAAACTGAACTACTACAATATTAATAATCATTTTAGATATAGAAAGATATGCAGGGTTATCAGTTGAGATGCCCACAAATAGAAAAATAGAAAATAGTATAGCCAAAGCTACAGAAACTAATATGCTGTAAATCCAAATTTTTTTCATTTTAATCAAAAGGGTTTAAGTCCATTTTTTTGAATTTGTCTTTTAGCTTTTCTAAAAGCTCACTTGCCTTATCAACCGTAGTTTCTTCTCTTGGAGTAGGGTTGGGGTTGGTTCTAGCTGTAATCATATCCTGTGGTTTTTCAATCACGTGAAGCAATCCATCTATAAAAATGGTTGCAACTTCTTTTGATACGGGTTCAAAGTTACCAGAAGCAGCGGTAAACTCTTCTATTTCGCCCAAGCCTTTTTCTTTCATTCTTATACCTAAATACCAGTATGAAAAATCACTTAGTGCCTCCGCACAATATTCGACTACCTCATCTTTATTTTTTAGCTCATTTCCTTCGAATTCTCCATCTAACATTTTTAAAAAGAAAGTGGCTCGTTTATCCCATTTAGTGTCAAAGTAATCTTGTAGAGCTTCGTGTATGGTTTCAAAATTGTCCGTAGGATCATCGATTTTAGATTCATTGTTGCTATCCATTCCACAAACATAAGAAGCTATATCGCCTTCTAAATTTACCATTGCACCATAACTACTGCCTGATATTGGAAAAAGAGATTTCGCTCTCTTCTTAGGGTTTCTAACACGATCTAAAGACAGTTTTCCAACTCCCCCACCAAGATCACCAACCCAAGTGTTAAGTTCTAAACCTGTCCCCCCTTGTGTTGGGATACCAATACTTTTAGCACGCCAACTTCTTCTGGAATCCATACCTATAATCAAATGCCCAAAGTCTACAGCTTTGTAGGGTGAATCAAAAATCTCGAAGCTGTTAAATAATGAATTAAACAAGTCTGCTTTGCAGTCTTCAGAGCATTTAAGAGCTTCTCTAGCATCTGCTTCTACATTACTATTGGTATACTCATTAAATGCAAAATTACGAGCTTTACTTTGTTCTTTGGAATAGTCTAAACTCCATTCAGTTCCATAATAAATACCTCTAATAATACTAATCCTATCACCCATATCGTCATAACCTTTGATGATAAGATTGTCTTCACTGTGTTTGACAAGAGCGACTAGTTGTGCAAAACTTTTTGCGGGCTTTGACTTTTCGCAACAGCAGTCAGCTATTTCTATAGATGTAGTTGCTTCTAAATTTCCATCTATGATTAGTTCAAAAGTATTCTTACCCATTAGTTTTAATTTTGTTCAGGTATTACTTCTAGTTTGATTTTTTCTGTATTGCTTGTTATTTGATAATTTTCTAGTCTATCATTAGGAAGTATTTCATCTTCATATTTAAAATCTTTTGTCTTATCAGCTAAATTAAGAGTTAACTCTTTACCTATCATGTTCTTAGTCTTTACCACGACATAAATTTTGTCACCTACTTCATATTCAGGTTTTTTGTTTCCTTCTAAATCAGTAATATAATAGTCTACAACTTTTGGTTTAATATCTTCATCTTCTCTTTCTATAACAGGTTGCCCTAATAGTGCAGGATCAGTTTTGCGCCACCAATGCGATAATATTTCTTGTTCATTAAATAGAATCGTTGCAGGGGATAAACTAAAATACACCATAAAAGCACTAGTACTATTATGGACATAGTGTAATTTATAATATAAGCAATAAGTATCTAATAGTTCTATAGTAGTACTCTTACTTGTTCCGAAACGAGATGAAAATACAATTTTGCAATTTTTCATCATACTTGGATGAATTGACCATTCAAAAAAGGTGTTATCCTGACTTCCATGTATTACAAAATCAAAAGTACGATTCATAGGCTTGCTAGTGGGTCTGCCTGTATAATCTGTTTTTTGAAAGAAACTAAAATAATGTTGTTCTACAATAAACTCTTTGTTGTCTACAAAAAGTTTGGCTTGAATACTCATAGTTGGTCAAAATTAATTTACCAAAAATAGATTAAAAAAAGATAATTTCCCTATTTTATTTTTTTCTGATTGATACTAGTCAAACACTTATGATTTTTTAGTTAAATCATAAATAACCTTTCAATCTCCTCCAAAGAAAATCTCTCACCACGATTAATTTTTTCTGTTAGTTTCAAGTACTTCTTAGTTGTTTTGCCTTTATAGTTCCTTTTTCAATCAATCGGTAGGCGGTTCTTTTGGAGCAACCTAAAAGGATTGCTGTTTCATTTACAGTAAGAAATTCCTTGGCTTTAATCTGCTCGATAGGTTTGCGTATTATTTCTTTAGTTTCTCTATTACTGTTATTTATTTTTTCATTCCGTTTACGAACCTTATAGGCTCTTTTAGCACAGTTGTCTCCACAATATTTAGTTACCGTAGTACGAGCGGTAAAATCATTTCCGCAATGCTGGCAAATTCGTTGTACTCTAATATTTGTACTCATAAATTAAGAAGTCCTAAGTGTCATTAAGTAGTATTAAGAAGAAATAAGTGCCATAATTTCGCCCTTATACCAAAAATTTGTACCTCAAACGTATCGAGGTACAACAAAGGTACAAATAGATGCATAAGGAACAGGTAATAGATATTAACGAAGAAATAGTAATTATTAACAATTATGCCTAATAATCAATAGTTTATAGGGTTTGTTGTGTGATTGGTATTTGTTTGTTTTGTAGGGTTACTTCCCGATACAATATGTAACTATCCTTTATTTATAAGGCTTTACTTGCTTTGAGGTGCAAATATGACACAAAAATCGTTATCCTTTTCACTTCAATTATAAATATAATATTAATTTTAATTGCTTTTAATCTCCAACATCCAAGATTTTATCAGTTGGAGGCTTTCATCATCAATCAATGTTCCAGAGCCACCAAAAGTGTGAATACCAACAATAATGTTTTTCATATTTTTTGTTACCCATAGTGGTGACCCACTGTTACCTCCATGGGTTATAAAGTCGTGTTTATACCACTTTCCTTTAGGTTCTATTTTCCCAGATTGAAATATCATTTTACTGCCATCATAGGAATAATCAGTGTCACCTATTTGTCCTGCAGCAGGATAGCCAGCAAGTTCTATCGTTTCATTTACTAATGTTTCATCATTGCCAAGACTAAATTCTTCATTCCAAGTATATCCTTCTGGTAAAAGCTCATCTGGTATATATATTAATGCAAAATCCCATTGAACTTTTTTCTTGTAACCCTTAAGAAATCCATAGTTTTCACTTGTTTTTACATACTTGGAAATGATGTCTTTTCCTTTAATTTGTATGGTTGGATATATTTGTGAATCACCATTTCTACCAATTTTTATTTTTATTTCTTTTACCCTACTTAAAAACTGTGAATGCACATTATGAGCAGCTGTCAAAACGAAATTTTTATCAATAAAAAAACCAGTAGATTCGGCCCACCCTCCGTACCATAATATTTTATTACGGCGAATATGCTGATAGCAAATTTGATTAAAGGGACTTAGTTCTGTGTTTTCAATTGTTTTTAATTCATTTACTTCAACTTCTTGTGCTACAATTGGTGTAATAATTAAAAGACTTAGTAATAATAATGTTTTCATTTGATGAGTTTTATTTGGTTAATAACGATTATTCATAATATTTTCAATACGGATTACTTTTTCACCTTTACAGTATGGATATTTGCAAAGATTTAGTTCATTACAGTTACCATTGAAAGTATAATCCAATTCGCCTGACACTAATACTCCAATAACCTTATGCGTATTAAAATCAAATACAGGAGATCCAGAATTGCCTTGAAAACTATCTAGAGATGTATAAAAATATTGGTCATGACTATTTTTAATTACACTTGCATTTACTGCTATTTTTTTTGGAATTCCACTAGGATGTCCAATCATGTAGATTTCATTTCCTTCTTTTAAAGAAGAGGATCTTTTCCATTCCAAAACAGGTCGTTTGACAGGTCTATCTAATTCATAAATAACAACATCATATATTTCTGAGTTGTATATCTTTTTTTGAGGATAATAGATATCTTTTACATTGATTACCGTTTGGATAATGCCATTTTTATTCAGCATCTCGAATCCAAAAACTATAACATAATCTTCAAGTTTTTTATTAAACACATGGTTTGCAGTTATCATTTCATTTTCTCCAATTATAAAGGTCGTACCAATACCGACTGTCGGCTGAGTTCTAAAAGGGATATTACTGCAAAGATTATATGTTCTTTCTAAACTATTTGAAATGTCAAGTTGATATATATCTTCAGAAATTTTATTGATTTTTTCTTTTTCAATGATAATACCAACAGATTCATTACGCCTTAAAATAAGCCACTGCCAATCTATGTCTGGGTTTAGCTCTCTAAGTTCAATTCTACTGTCAAATTGCGAAGGTCCATGCAGACGTGGTGTTCCATTAATATCATTATTATAACCCTCTAGTTCATCTTCACCAATGTATAATGCCTCTTGCTGAAATGGAATTGAGGTAGATTTAATTACTAATTCTTCTACTTCTTGAAGGCCTTCAATTTCATTTATCTTTTGAATTTCTTGCAAATCGATTTTCTTTTGCGCTTCTTTTAAATCAATGATCTTGTTTTTTTGAATTGAGTTAAATTCAAGATTTTGGATTTTGAAATTTTTGTTTTTTAGCGTAGCCTTTTTTTTAAATTCAAGTTCTTCAATGATTTTGTTGACCTCCTTTTTTTTAAGCAAAGAATCCATTTTTTGTATTGAATCACTTTTGGTTTGGCAAAACGCAGAAAAACCAAATAGTAACAACAGTACAGTTACAATATTCCTCATTGTTATTGAGGTTTATTGAATAATGTAACAAGAGGAATGTCTAGGGTAACACCCAAACCTATTCTAAAGGAATCGTCATATTTAGTCGTTGTATTATCATCATTTACTATTTGAAGTTCAGGGCCATATTGAGCTCCTAAATTAAAAGTAACAGGCGAATCCCAAGGGGTATATGTGAGATAAAGACCTGGAGATATTATGTTTTTAAAGGTGAATTCTGGTAAGGTTTTAGTATTGTTTTCATTGTCCAATCTAAAGCGCACAGGAGCAGCAATATCAATTATTGGTAAAAATAAGCCAACGCCTTTTATATTAAAGAGTTTCGTGTAAAGTCCAATTGGAGCCGTAAAACCCATTGAATTTAATTTTGCCTCACCAATACTTCTTTGTTCAAATCCTCCCAGTATACCCGGAAAGGAATTAATGGATACGTACGATCCCTTTTTCTTTTTAAGAGAGTAACTTCCAGAAGGTAGGGCGAACGCATCTATAGCAGATTCGACATCTTCTGCAGATTCCGATAAGGCAATATCATTTATAAAATGAATTGTTTTAATGACATTTTTACTTTTTATCTTAAAAACATTGCTTGCTATTTCAGGTAAATAGGCACCTAAATTTCTTATTAATTCCTTTTCTGCAATTTTGTAGTCATTATTACTTTTAAGAGCTTTAATACTCATCTGACCGTCAATTATCATAAGTTCAAAAACTTTTGATAGATAGGTGTCAACTTTGCTTATTATTCCGTTAGTTGTAGCATCATCATATCCATGATTTACTAAGTACGTATTAATTGGATTAACTATAAAATCATCTAAATCTATACCTGATATAGTTAATAGTATTTCTTCATAGTTAGTCCTTAAGTTATTTTCTAGTTCTTGACGATATGTAATGTAATTTAAAGAATTGTTTACATCGCCATTTACAATAGAATGTATATTATCTATTTGTTTTTTCAAGCTTATAAAAGTATTCGTCGTACTATTTATATTTGATAATGCAGCTTTTAGATATAATAAAGTGTTTTTAAGATCATCTAACTTGTCTTCATCAGAGGGGATTTTATTATGTTGCAATATTTGCTGTAGTAGTATTAAATTTGAAGCAATTTTAAATTGATTATTTATTTCTAAAATTTTATCGATAGAAAACTGAGAGTTAGTGAAATTTGTAGGAATCTCTAGTGTCTTTATAATGGCAGTACTATACTTTTTGTTATGTAAGTCTAGCATGATGTCATTGGACGCATGAGCTGTCTTGAAATAAGGGGATGTTTTATTTTCAATCGAAAATTCTAAATCCTTTGAAATTAAATTTAACTCATTGTCATGAGATAATAATTCATCAGCACTAATAGAAATTTGTTGCCCTAGATTAATTATACCTTCTATAAAACTATGAATATCTTCAATTGCGACATCTTCGTTACTGTTTTTTGCTTTTTTAATTGCCAATGCGTCATTATATATTTTTTCAGTATTGGATGCAATTTTGGTTAGCTCACTATTAAGAAATTTAACTTTTGTTCTAACTTTATCTATATCCTGTGGTGTGACGGAACTCATTAGTTTATCAAATGCTAGTGTGTCAGGACCCTTCTTGGTCTTGGTAACAAATCGAACATTATAATATTTTAAATTTTGTTGGTTTAAGAAGCCTATATATAAAAAGTAAAAATTGACTTCTGAACCATAATTACTCATGAAATCTGTTGAAACAAATTTTAATTCGGAATTCTCAAGTACTGTTAAACTATGAGCTATCATTGAAGATAATCTTAAACTATTACCTATATTAAATTTCACTTTTTCTTTATCTAATTCTGCCCATCGTGAAATATTTCTGCTATTGTCAAGCATATCGAAATAATCTACAGGGTTTTTAATTTTAGATAATTGAGGATAAATCTCTAAAGCTTCAAAAGCAAAATCTAAATCAGGGTTATTTTCTATTAAAATTTTAAATCGAGGTGTCTCTTTTAGGTTACTCGCATTTTCTAATAGTTTACTTAGATCATCCTCTATGTATTGTTTTATTTCGTCAATAAAATTGAGAACTTGGTCTGCTTCAAACCCTTTTATATAATCGGTTGTACGTGGTAAAAGTGTCATAAGTTCATTTAAATAACTTTGCGGTTTGGGGTCATTTAAATCCTCCTTTATTTTATTTATTACATACGTAGTTAATTCTTCTTTGATCCGCTTAGCTAAGAACCTGCTCAAGCCATCAATTACAGTTTCAAAGGATAGATCTCCCCCAAGAAAGGGTAGGCTTTTTTGAATGGATGATTGGTAATTAACTTCAGAATAAACGTCAGTTTTTGAATTCTGTAAATAATTATATTTTTTAATAAATATTTCTATGATATGTTTTAAATAGGTGTTTTGATTATAAGAAGAGTAAAGGCCGATTAGATCATAAGAATCTGAATAATATTTGGTATTATAATAGATTTCCTGTTTATCTGTAAACTCGTTAGATGCTATTTCTAATTTATTTATAGTAGTTGAATTATGATCAATATTCTTTAAATTATTATATGTTTTTTTTGATCTATTATAATCATTAAAAGCTTTAGGGTATTCATTTCTTTTAGTATCTAATATTTTGTATGTTAAATCAGGAAGACCCAAAATATCACTATTTTCATCGGTTATAATACTATTTCCAATTAACGAATCTTTGGAAAGCTCTTGATTTAATTCTCCGTCATAATAAGATTTAAAAACACCTAAAACTCTAGCTCGATCTCGAATAATTTCTTCTGCTTTTGTTTCTGGATTAATACTATTATAATCCTTTTTTAAGAGATCAATTAGTGTTGCTGCATCACCAGCTACGGGAGATGATTTTTGAGAAAATGATGAAATAGTAAAAGCTGTAAAACAAAGTATCAAAAAGTATGATCTCATATTAATATTGGTTGGTTGGTTAGTATAATTTGAATGCAATAATTATCAATAAAAAACGTGCTATTAATTATAGGAGAGATTATAAATATAACAAAAAAAATCTTACAATTTACACCTAACATTAATAACATAAGGACTAGTAATATGTCTTGTGTGTAGGTTTCAATGAATCTCTATCAATATCTTCTAATAACTTCAATTCCTTTTCAACAAAGGGATCAAGCCAATCAGCTTTTTCTTTTGCCCAGTTTATCCATTCTTTTTTTTTCGAATCCAAAGAGTTGTTTGTTTTAAGAAAATCTTCAAACTCCCAGATATAACCTCGAAGGTATTGTGTTTTATGCCATCTCGATGCGGATTCAAATAGGTTATTCAATTGCGCAAATTCATGATCCTTTTCCTTTTGAATAGCTTTTTTTTTAGCTTCAATTATTTCTTGCTCTTTTCTGCGAATTTCGCTTTTTATACGATCTTCTTTTTCCTTTTTTGCACTAAGCTCTAGATAAGCTACGATATTTGGAAGTTTGTCTTCTATAAGTTTAGTTTTAGTGTCTTGCCATTCATGTCTAGGATAATTATCTATTTTTAGACTAAGTTTTCCTGTAGGGTAATATTTGGCTGTTTTCCAATTAAAGTCTGATTCCTCCATTACCCTTTTATCCATTTCTCTAAGCCGCATATCAAAATATTCACCATGAATAACAAACTTGGTTCCGTTATAGTTAGTGTATTTGTGATTTCTTACTACCTCAACCTTATGACCTCTTTGGATTAGCAGTTTAATTAAAGTGTCCCAAAAACGTAATCCTCTATTAACTAGATTGTCTGAAACAGAAAGACTTAACAAACCTTCTTTTGGTTCTTCAACTTTATAAGGGTATTTGCTTTTTTGTTTTCTTTTAAAATAATCTTTTGTTGCAGCTGTTATTTTCTCTGGCTTATAAAGTTTTTCAGGGACTTTTATAAGGAGTTTCTTGTTGTTTTTAATCTCATGAACCAACAAGTTGATTTCAGTCATTTTAGTAATGCTTTCTTGACCTTTTATTCTAATAGGAAGTTTAATGTTTTTATATGTTTTGTTCGTTTCGAGAAGAGGTGGTTTTAAAACTTTTTTATTGTGTTTTAACTTTTGCCAATACCCCATTTTTGGAACCGGAATATCATTTTCTGAACAAATATATTTAAAAGTAGTATTTGTTAAAGCATACTCTTTTAGTATGTCACGAATAGTTTTAGACCATACTAATTCGTAGATTTCTAGTCTTGTTAAAGTTTTGTTTTGCATACCAAATTCAATTTGCGATTTTGATTTATAAGTATAGCTGACTGTTATAGTGTGGAGGCTATAAGAATTATAGTAGGAGAGAGCTATTTATGCTTTTTATAAGTTCAATTTTTGTGGACTCAAATAATTCTATTAAAGGTACTTCTGTTTCCTTATTGAATTTAAAAAGTTCATAATTAATTATAGGTAGTTGATATGAACGAATTTTTATATTCTTGCCTTCTGCTAATTCGTCGATGATAACTATTTCAGAAATATTAGGGTCATATTTGTTAATCGTATTAGGATAATATAAAACAATCTCATCTATTTTATACCTTACAGCATATGCTAGCATTTGATACAAATCACTTTGAGAGATTCCTTTTTTAGAATCCGTATCATTCGTATATACAATTTTATATTTCGTATCAGCAATTACATTCTTGTCATTTAATTTTAAATATAAATCAGGCTTTAAAGCAAAATTTTCTTCCACATCCAAATGCTTAGACCCCGCTTGAGCTTTTGCTTTTGCTTTTATAGCATCAATTTCTTTATCTATAAAACCAAAAACAAAGTCCTCAAAAACATATTCCATTGGTAGTAAAAATGCAAATAGTTTTAATGAGTTTTTATAATTAAAAGAAACACTATTATTTAAAAAGAGCACACAATAATCACGTATGGTTTCAAAATCTGAAAACATCGGATTGAATGTCATACGTTGCATTCTTTCTGAGGAAACATTTACGTCTTTCACCTCATCGAGAATAAATAAAATATCACTTAAAAAACGTCTGCTTTGATTTTCCTTCGTGATTGACAACAAAAGCTTAGAGACAAATTTCACGCATCTATTAAACTCATTATCCATCTCAAAAGCATCAAACTCACAACTTATTTTATGATTCCTTCCTCTTGATAAATTATCTTTTATATAGGTGTTAAAATTTATTCTTCCTTTCACGAAGGACAACTCTTTCTTTACTTCAGTATATTTTTGATATATGGAAGAGTTTAAAAGTTCTCTTGTGTATTTACTAAATAGGTAAATGAGAATTTCAAAAAAATCTGCTCTTTCACTATTTAGTCCTGAAAGATAATTTGGGAACTTTAATTTCCTACAATAGCTTAACCACCATAATATATGTTTATTAATAGCTTTTACATCATTCTCTGTTGCCTCTTCTCCTTTAAAGAATATCTTAGGAAGTAGGTTTATTGTTTCTCCCTCAAAATGAATAACACCTACATATTTATTAGATTTTAATGTTTTAGTCTTATTTAAGAACTGAATAAACCGTTGTGTTTCTACTCTATTATCTTCCTCCGTATAATAACTCGATTTCTCTCTTTTAGACCAAATTTCATCTAAAAATACTTCCAGATCCTCAAAATGACCTTCAGCAAATGGTTCGGTATTTTCATATTCAAAAAGATTAGTCATTTCTCACTAATTTCATAGGCCAACCCTCAACAGTTAACCCTGCCTTCTTCAGTATTTTTTCTACCTCTCCGAAATCATTCATAAAGTACTCCAGTAACAATGGAATCACTTTATTATCGACGGTATTTTTGAGCACATATTCTTTACCCATAAAATAAGAATGCCCAATAGTGAAATCATGGCCTTTTTTAGACACTATTTCATTATTTAATTTTTGTAGAATCTCGGCATCATTAACAATATTATTTCCGTCTATTATAATTTCTACCTTAGGATACATCGGTACAAATTCAAAACGTCGTCTAAGCGCTATATCTAAAAGTGCAATAGATTTATCAGCAGTATTCATTGTGCCAATTATATACAAATTAGATGGTACGATAAACTTCTCTCCAGATGGTAAAGTTGCAGATAAAGGTATGTCACCACCTGAACGCTTATCTTTTTCAATCAATGTAATAAGTTCGCCAAAAACTCTTGAAATATTTGCTCTGTTAATTTCATCAATGATAATGACATATTTAGGAACGTCATTTTCTGAAACCGTTCTTAATTCATCCAGACTTATATTTGATAATAATTCCTTTTTTCTACGATACGTAATATTATCGTCGTCATAATCTTCCTCAATATCAACAAACTCGTTTAAGGTATCCTCGTATACTTTTAAAAATGAAATAAACTCTCGTAATGCGACATAGTAGATCGTAGAATTACAACCGCCTATAGCACCTCTAATATCCTCATGAACAAGTTTGATTTCATCAATATCTTTAAATACGTCATATAATTTCAATAACCTATTACCAGACACCAAATAGGACTTCACACCGTTTAAAGGTTTAAATTCAATATTTTGCCTATCTGTAAAATTATCTACTTTTATTTTTGACCCTGTTTTGGTTTCAAACTCTTGACCTTCTTTTAATGAGCCTAAAAACTCAATATAAGCGTCGTTTAAATCAATTTTTACTTCGGTATCATCTAAAGTTTCTTTTTGGTTTTGCTGATAGACTTTATAATATTCAAACAAGGCATTAGTGACCATTTTAGTAAACACACCATCTGCTCTATTAAAACTCAATTCTTTTTGCTCTATGTCTGGACGCAAACCTTGTATAAAATCTTCGTAGCTATAATTTTGATGAAATGTTATAAACTCAATACGTCCTCCTAAATGTTCATTAAATATCTTCTGACTTTCATCATAGTAAATTACCTCTTCTTGTTCAATAATTTTAGCTGCTTCTAGAATTGTACTGTAGGTTTTTCCTGTTCCTGGAGGGCCGTAAAAAATTTGGTTTATTGCTCGTTTATATTCCATACCAACCTCTTTTTTTGATGCATTCTCTTCTTTTTTTTCGAAATATCCCAATAAAAATTTTTGATAATTTCTTTTTCCTACAATAGCTGCAAGCTTCCCTGAGTCAGGAGCACCATGATTTTTTAAAAACTTAGCTTTATTATTATTGATTGTATCTTCTATAAATTCAACCATTTCTTTATAAGTAGCTCGGCTAACTAAAAAAATATCCTTAGAGAAAAATTCTAATGATTTAGTTAAATAATCGTCAATTTTTTCAGGTTGATTATTGAAATAACTTGATCTTGGATTGGCTATATACCAATCAATAAATTCTTGTTTAACATTTTCCATATTTTTATTATTTGACCAAACAGCATTAATATGACTTTCTTTAATTAATTTTCTAATTGTATCCCAATAACCACCTGAAAAATTCAACTTAAAAACTTCAAACTCTTTTTCCCATTCCACCTCAAGATGTCTCCCATCTCTTAAGTTAGAAGTAACAATACCTCTAGCCTTTATGTACATATTATTTCCACGCTTATCTACAGACCTTATAGCGATATGATCACCAATATTAACTTTATTGACCACCGATAGAGATTTATCTTCTTCATATCCATTAACCCATACACCTTCTCTCACAAAACGATCTGTTTGATCTTTAGGACTAGTATCCTTCCAATATGCTCCAACTAAATAATATTTTGATTGTTTTAAAGAGCTGAAATCCAATCTAGAGTTTAACAACTGCCACTCATCTACCCAACTTTTTGTATTCTCTAAAAATGCTTCCCATCTATTAAAAACTTCATCGTCATAAGAATAAATACCTTTTTCTAATTTATGCCCTTTATGGATTCCACCTTTTATTCCATTATGATCAATACTAAAAAAAATTTGATAGGCACTTTGTACATTAGGTGAAGCTTTTGGATAGATGGCAACCCAAATATGATCCGAACCATAATTTTGAGAACCTTGAAAACTTATAGGGTGTTTCTTTATATTCTGCAAATTATTTGTTTCAACAATTTGATTAACTAATTGATCTAGCAGTGTTTTGACCTCTTTATTATCTGATATACTATGTATAAATGGGAATAAAACCTTGAAGGCATCTCTCCAATTGGGAAACATTCCTTTTTTGCTGTCTTTATAATTTGCTAGACTTTGTTGTACTGCATCGTTAAGACTATAATATGAGGACACATCTCTATTTTCTATAGCTTGTTTTAAACTGTTAACAATTTCTACTGTTACTCTATTTCCTTTTTTAAGCTCGCTAGCTATTAAAAAGCGTAAAGTGTTTACTGGCTTAAACCCTCGTTCTGGTTTATACTGATGTATAACCTCGTCTAAATTTTCGTGATTGTTATTTATATACTCAAAAAGTGCATCTTCGTTATTACTTAAATTGTTTAAGAAACTGGCTTTTTGTTTTATGATTTCTAATGTATTCATTTCTGTTTTTTTAAACTAAACCTATTCTTACTTCACAATCAATCCCTCATTCCATAGAGCCAAAACAACATCCATTTGAGAGTTATGATCTTTTTTTTCTATAAGTAATTCTATTTTAACTTGTTTCCATAATTCTTTTCTTGAAATAGTAGGAGTGCGTTTTAGTATTTTTACCGCTGTGATAGCATATTGTTTATTTACATTAGGTTTAGACGTTTTAAAATATGAACCTGCCTTAATGTTCTTAATCAAACCAGCTTCACATAAACCTAAAAACGCATTTTTAGGGCAAGACTTATCTTGGGAGTCCTTACTATTAAAATTTTTTTTCGTGGCTGTTTTCCATGATTCAATTGGGTTTTGACTTTTTTTAGCTGCATTTATTGCAGCTGTACCATATTTATTCATAGCTATTTCTTTTATTTATCCGCCCTTTACTTCATCAAAATTACTCATTAGATCAAAATCATCAGATTCAATTGATTTTCAGGTTTTGTCTGTGTATTCAAAAAGTGCTCCTTCGTTATTACTTAAATTGTTTAAGAGGCTTGCTTTTTCCTTAATAATCGTTATTTTATTATTGGACATACCAAATATTCTATTTTATAATTTTTAATTGTCTAGCTATATCCTGAGTATATTTAGACAATGGTCTTTTTCCTAATTCCTCTGGTTTAGTATAATTCCCAACCAATAGCCTGTCTATTATCGTTGGGTCTGGAAACAGTTTTGAGTAGTTTTTTTCTAATGTACTTCTATAAGAATGAGGATTAGCTTTAGCCTTTAAAACTAATTCTTCTGCAACATCTTTATAGCTCTCATAAACTGCCTCTATTTGAAATAATTCATTATGATTTTTAAGTAAAGTAAAGTCTCCAGTCATAGATTCTAAATCCACTTTTAAATGGTTTAGCTCAAACTTAATTAAATAATCTAATATCGATTTATCATCAATTTTGAAATTAAATAAATCTAAATCATTAGTTGTAGTATAAAGCTCAAACAATGCTTCTTTACTCCCTTTAGCAAGGTTGCAGTTGGCACAAGTTGGATATAAGTTAAAAAAAGAAGTGCATAGAAAAGGATATTTTGATTTTGGATAATAATGATCTAATTGAAGTTTAGCCAAAATTTGCTTTGCCCTCCTCTTTTTTTTATCATAAAATTTCTTTTCAATAACTAATGTGGATTGAGCATTACAATATACACAGGTTTTTAAATTAGAATTTAATAAGTAATCTGGAAATTCTTTAGCTCTAAGATCTTCATAGCGCATAGCTTCAACTACCTTTTCATGAAAACTAAACCTTCTGCTTGTTATTTTACTATTTAACTGGGAGTTATGCAAAACTGCATCAAATTCCAATATCAGTTTTTCCATTTTTAATGGATCGGCATTTAAAATATCTTCATACTCATCGATTATTTTTTCAACATAAAGTTTATACTGTTTGTGCTTACGAGGTTTTATTATTTTAAGAAAACTGTTTAATCTATTAATTGGAATCTCAAAGCCTTTAGTTCTTGTATTGATAAAGAGATTGTCATTAAAAGTCTTTACATTTTTACGAAGATCATCTGTTATTTTAATTTTCCTCATTATCTAATCTTGCTATTTGATTTTCTAATTCTTGTATTTTTAAACGTAACAACTCTTTTTCATTATATAGAAATTTTTTAATAAATAAGGATTGCACTCTTTCTTTTATTAAAGGCTCATCTATTATAGTTATTACTTTTTCAGCCTTTAGTTCATCCCACTCTCTAAAATATTTAACATTTTCATCTGAAACTTTTTCATCTTCTTTAAATGTTAAATAATTAACCAAATCCGTGATGATTTCTTCTGCGAACTCACCCATAAAACCATGTTTTAAAAAGAAACTATGAGCTAATAGATCGTGAACATTTGCTCCAAAAGATTGTTTTGGTTTGTAATTATCATCTAGTATACTTATTACATCAGACTTACCGTTTTTAAGTCTATCTATATAAACAATATTATAGTTAGGTATGTCAGATAGTGTTAAAGGATCATGAGTTGATATTATAATTTGTGTTTTTCTAGTTTCTAACTCAGGATTACCAGAATTGTCAACATTTGCATTAAGCTTCTCAAAAATTATTGGAATAATCTTGGCAATTGCACTAACAAATTTCTTCTTCCAAAGAGGATGAAACCCCAAATCAGCCTCATCTAATAAAATAATGTAGTGTTCTTTTCTTCTAAAATGATGGTGTTTCCGAATAGTAAACTCATAAAAACTACTAAATAGATTTAATAACGATTTTTCACCATATGACAGTCTCTTATCTGGTCTAAATTCTAATATTTGAGCATTAATTAAAGAATTTCCATTAAACTCTTCTATGACGTTTTTATATTTCTGAATCAAGTTTTTAAAATCATTAAAGTTAATGATCCTAAGATTTAGATTTATTTTCCCCTCAATCAACTCGACACCTTCTTTTTCAACAAAATTGATTGTAAACGTATAAAAAATCTGGATTGCACTAAATAATTTAATGGCCTTTTTTACTCCATTTTTCAGTTGATCTATTATTTCGAATCTTGCTTCAAAAATTGCATCAAATGATTTATTTATTCCAATTTCAACTTTCTCTAAGCTAGTAATAATATAATCTAGAATATTTTTTTTATTCTCAATAATTTTAATACTTATATGGCTATGATATTTTTCAAGGTTTTCTCTTATATTTTTAAATTCTTCTCCTTCAAATTCAGAATTCAGTAATAAATCTAATGACTCACTAAAAGACTCGTTCCATTCATTTTTCTCTAATCTCCTAGCAGATAATTTATAACTTCTAATCAAAGAAATTAGATTACTTTGCTTTTCCTTTAGTTTCTCATCAAAATTGGTGCTTTCAAAATGAAAAAGTAATGATTGATAATCATAATCAGTTAACAAATCTTTTAAATAATAATAGATATACTTGTCTATATAAGCAATTTTATGTAAAAATAAATGCTTTAATTTTTCATAAAAATCTTCTTCTTTAATTATATCATAATAACTAATGTTATACTTGCCATTAAAAGCAGTTTCCATTGAGGTGCTATCAATTAATAGGTATGATAAAATATTGATCTCAATATTTCTATAAAAACTAAGACCGTCATGTGTTAAATGTTTCTTATCCTCATTATTTGTTGGATAACTTTCCCATAATTTCTCTAAAGCCTCTTTTTGAGATTTTTCAATATCACCTTCAATTTTAAAGCCCCCATAGGTGTTCCTTAAATCTCTTTTATATAATGGTTTTGCAGATAAACTTATATGGTTATATAAAGGTAGCTCTGGATAAACTCGTTTGATCTCATCAACCACATCATCCGTCATTAACATTATTGAACGCTCTATATTATCTAAGTGATAATCAATTAAAGTTGATTTAAAATGGTAAGTCTTTGAAATGGAAGAACCAAAATTGCTTAAATCTTCATCTGGGATTGGTGAATAATATAAAGTTTGTATATCTATATTGGGTACTGAATGAACTTTTGATTCATTAAAATAAACAGGAACCTGAGACCTTTTAGTGAAATTTCCATTTTCATCTAACATTCCTGTTCTATTTACTATTTTTATTTCATGATTAAAATCTTCATATAGGAAAATTGCTCTTGTTGTATCATGATCTTTATTGATTATGGAAAAAATTGTTGTTTTACCACTTCCGTTAGCACCTACTATAGCTGATAATTCAGTAATACTATTAGAATGTAAATTATCAACATATTCAGTATTCTTAATCCTATTTATTATAATTTTTTTATACTCAAGCGTGATATCATATAAATAACGACCAACTATATTGATCACTTGAGGTTCTTCAAAAAGGTAATGTTCTAATATGTACACTGCAACTAACCTCATGCCATACTTTTATTTAAATCCTTAAATGAAAAATCTTGCATAGCATTATCTATGAAATCTTTTAGTAGCTCCTTATTTTTGTTTATTTCTTCATTTGGCATATGGTTTTCTAATTTCTCATGGCTTAAAATCCTAATTAGTTTACTAAACCTAACTACACGTTCAGTAATAAACAACGTTCTATTGTAAATAGTTTCTGTTATCTCATTCTGAGGCAATATTAAACCATCTCTATAATCTACATAGAAGCCTTTATTTTTTAAATCGTTAAATTCTTGCAATTCTTTTATTCTTTCGGTAGCATCCAGTAATGGGCTTGCGGCTTTAACTAAATCAATAGCGCCGTTAACCAAATCATCAAGCCAACTTACTTTTGTTTTTAAAAATTCAGTTGGTTTTTGCTCGTCATATTTCATCATAGACTCAATAAGACCTGAGCCCATTTCTATGAGTTGTGCCATTTGATGCCTAATTTTATGGTCTCTAAAAAACTTACTCGATTCCTTTAATTTATAAATATTGTATTGCTCCGCATGTAGCCTAACTAAAACAGATTTTATCGCTTCTTCAGAACTTAATATTAACAAAGAAGTTGCAGAGCTATAAGACTTTCTTGTATTAGCTATTAAAATGGCGTCTTTTTTTAATTGCAATGCGTTTTTATAAATAGGTATATCTAAGCCTCTAGACTCTTTTGGTGTTAAATGAATGAACTGTTTCATTATATGCTTTTATTTCTCCATACCTATTAACCAAGTCTGGATCTCGTCAATAATATTGGCGTCTCTTATTGATTGATGCACAACACTTGGAGGATCTATTTTATCGACAATTATTTTAGTTTCCAGCCATCCAGAATTATGATTATAATTTTTATAAATATGCTGATAAGTAACTCCTTTTGTTCTACAGCTACAAATAAGAATATCACAATTAGGAGCAATAGTATCTATTTGTTTAATACATTCATCATCATCTCCAGCTGTATTAATACCAATAATTAAATTATTTACTTTTAACAAACCCATTGTGTCTTTTTCAAAATCTATAATATCTAATCCAATTGTATTAGGAATAGAATATTTTCTAATAATCCAATCAGCTATTTGGTTGATTTTTGTTGTCTTACCTGTATTACTTACTCCTTTTAGAATTATTATTCTTTTCATAATCGTCTTAAATTTATTTCACTAATTCTAAATCAATATTAAACCTGTCTGATCTAATTATATACATAGTCCTTTCATCTTGTTTTTGAAATATGTAATGTGCAATTTGAGTTTCCAAATTACTTTGTATATTACCTGAATACATCATTATAAAGCGATCTTCTTCTGTTCCATTTTCAGGATTAGAAAATCTATAAATATTAGCTTCTGTCGTGTGACTATTTAATAAGCTTTGATTTATTCTTGTTTCGTAATATTCAAATAATATTGAATTTTCATTTACTTTTAATACATTTATTAACTCCATATTTTAATATTTTCTTATAACATACTACCAAAACGAAAAAAGTAAATAGGTTTTAAAAAATTAATTATAATCTTCTATATCCTCTCCAGCCATCCTCAATTCACTTTCTACTCCACCAACAGTAACCTGCCCATTCATTAACATAGGGAATAACCAATCATTTAAAAAAAAAAATTTCTTAATCTTATGTTTAATCTCTATTTACTTTTTAATCAACACCATATTAGTATTATCATATCTATAATCCACAATATCTCCAGATAATATTAATGTAACTACTTTATCTATAATTGGCCTCGGAGCAACAAACCATTCTCTTGGTGTTATTCTTTTTCCCTTATCATTAAATACATCAACATTTAAACAAACATCTGCAAAGAAGCGATGTATTAGATGTTCAAACTTTTGTGCATCCATATTATAACAAGCATACTTATCAAGTAAATGCACATCTGCATATAAATAGGTAGATTCTTTAGAAGCATTTTTAATACGCTCATTGACATCTACAGATGAAAAACCAATTTTATACAAATCATTAATTGATGCAATTTTTGGATTAGTAGATTTAGACCTTAACACATATATCCATCCTGTCTGAATATCTTCTTCACTAACTATATTTGCATTTTTAAAAAGCTCTTTTTCTGCATCTATATCTGTATCTGAAACAATACTCCCATTATTATACAAGGCTTTAGCTAGTGAGCGATAAAACATATTGCTTAATGTACCGTTTTCAAATATAGTTATAGTTCTTCCGTCTTTTCTAGTTCTATCACCTATTTGTCTATCCTCTAAACCATCTTTTTCTAAAAACAATAATACACCATCTAAGACATAGTATTTACCCTCTTCAAGGTTTTTCTCTACATCTTTAAATTCTTTTAATTTACGTTTACCCTCACGTAATTCTTTATGTACTTTTTTAAATTGTATTTCATAATGCTCAAAATCTTTGTCTTTCATTGCCTTTCTTCTTGCAGTAAAATCAGATTCCGCTCTTTCTGTTGAACTTGGTACGTTCTTTAATTTAAAAATAGATAAGGTTTCTTCTGTGTCTAATATGCCTAAATCATCATCATTTAAAATATCTCCTACCGATTTCACTTCTTCTTTAGAATTTAAAAGATTGTGCGTATCATATGATTTAAGAATCTCTACTTTTTTAGCATCTTTTCTTAAAGCTTTTAATCTTGATAGAAGTTTAAATTCGGCTACATTCGTTGCTTCTGGTTCACGATTATTTTTTTCGAAAAAGGCATTAATTTCTTGGAACGATTCAATTAGTCGTTCATCCTCAGTTTTTACATTAGAATTTTTGGGTTTAGAATCTAAAATTCCAAACTCATCATCATTAAATATATCTTCTAATGTTTTCTTTTTACTCATTAGATGCTGCTTTACGCTTTTGTTCTTTTAAAAATATAATAGCTTCTGCTAAACGTCTTTCTTGCGGATCAAAAGACTGAATACTTGGTTGTTCGCCTGTTTTTGCTATCCAGTTTTTTATTTTAGGCCATAATATAATTGCTTCTTCGTCAGTCATTGTTATTCTTGTAGCATCAATAGTTTCTTGAATGGCTTTAAATACTGATGCAGTTACTGATTTAGATAATATTTCAAATGCTTTTTGAAATGGGTTGATTGTATCTATTAAATCAATATTAATATCATCAATATTCACAAAACTATCTGCCATACGAATAAAGCGTTTATCACCTACTTCTTCAATAGTACCATTTTTTATTACAGAATCTACCACAATATGTTGACGTACAGCTTCTACTTCCTCATCTGATAAGTCTGGATAGGTTTCTTTAATAATTTTAGGTATCAATACTTTATTAATTACTTCGGGATCTACATTACCAGGCATTGCCTTTAGCATTGTATCATCTTGCATTATTTTTGCTTTCAAGTCATTAATATCACTTTCAATAATATCTTTTGCTCTTTGTGAACTTGGTAACTTGAAACCTCTTATAGCTATGTAATCTTCTCCCTCTTCCTCAACGCCATCTATTTCATCTTCTTCTGGAAATTTAGGTTTAAACTTAAAATTTGGCGCTAATACTTGCTCCATCAATAAAGATGCTGTAATTGCCTTTAGCATATTATTTACAGATAATTTGACCAAATCGTCTTCTGCATCTGGTTGTGCAATTAAATTGGTAAACTGTGAATGTGATTTATTCTCGCTATCTCTTGTTGCTCTACCGATAATTTGAATAATTTCCGTTAATGAACCCCTATAACCAACAGTTAAAGCATGTTCACAATATGGCCAATCAAACCCTTCTTTAGCCATACCCAATGCTATGATAATATCTATATCATCTACACTTGTTACATTGCGCAGATACTCTTGTATTTTATCCCTATCCTTTTGATTATCGTGAACTAAATCAGCAATCTTTAAAGTCTTTCCTGTTGTTTTACTTATAACATATAAAACACCTGTATCTGGGTCTTGATAATCTAACTCCCCTAAACCATCAATAATTCTATTAACTTCTTCATATTTATCTTTTGTAGATTCACCAGAGTTAACACTTGGAATATGAATAATTGTTTTTTTATCCTCGTCTAAAACCTCGTGAATTGCAGATGTATATCTTCCTTGATAAAAATGATAACCAATACCTAATGACTTTAAATAATTATACCCATTTAATTGTTGGTAGTAATCATATTTTACTTTAATAAATTTTTCTTCATCGTCTGGTAATAAAATTGGCACAGAATCACCTCTAAAAAAAGAACCTGTCATTGCCACTACGTGAGCAGTAGATTTTTCCATTACACTACTTAACACAATACCTAACTTATTATCTCCATCTACAGATACGTGATGAAATTCATCTATTGCCAATAGACAATCATTTAGTTGTTTTTCGTCTATGGCTTCAAAAGCAAAACGCAACGTAGCGTGTGTACAGATTAGTATTTTTTCATCACTTTCTAAAAAGTTTAGAAATGCAGTTACTTTGCTTTTTTCAACACCAGGCGTACATAAATTATATCTTGGATTAGGCTCCCAGTCTGTAAAAAACCCAAACTTCTTTAATTCTGTTTTAGCAAACGAGCTACCAATAGACCGTTCAGGAACTGCAACAATTACTTTTTTTATATCTTGATTTACCAGTTTATCTAATCCAATAAACATTAATGCACGAGATTTACCAGAAGCTGGTGGTGCTTTAATTAATAAGTATTGAGCAGTACGAGCCTCAAATGCCTTTTGTTGCATTTCTCGCATACCATATTCGTTGGTGCTTTTACTTTTACCTGTTTGTTGGTATTTTACGTGTACTATATCTGGCATATATTAGGCTTTCTTTTTACGTGTTCTTTTTGGTTTTTCTAACAAGGTATTTTTATTTATCATCTTTTCATACTCCTTAAAAAGATATTCTAAACGCTCTGTATCACTCTCAAATGGTTTTAAACGATAACAACGTTCAATAGCTAAATCTAATTGATGATGCGCTTCTTTTAAACCTTTAGGCATTTTGTCGGGGTCGTAAAGTTGTGCCATAGTTTTACCTGAGTGTTTTTCTCTTTCTTCTAGTATTTCAAAAACATGCAAGTTAATTTGTTCTTTTTGTTTTTGAGAAATTTCTGGAAATGGAAATGTATTATAACATAATTGAGATGAATATCTATAATCTGTTTTTAATCTCCCTCCAACGGCCTGAACCCACCTCATATGCATTTTAGAAGTGATAATCCCGAAATTCCAAATAGTAGCATTAAAGATTACACTTGCAGCATCGGAAACAATAGTATCTCCATCCAAAAATCCCATAGGAATATATTCACGCCTTTGAGAAGAAGTTCTTGGGATAATAATGGAATTTGAATTATTATGTACTGAGTAATAGAACTTATGCGGTTGTTTGGACATCTCCCTAGTGCTAGGTTCAGTACTCTTATTTCTAAATTCTTTTACCTTTTCAAACCTTTCTGCTATTTGTGGAATAGATTGAGCAAATTCTAATTGGTCATCTTTTATATATAGACACCACCTTTGTTTCCCTCGGATGAATTCTGCTGACCCAAGTAATCTTTTAAAAAGCACTTCAACTTTTGGATGGATTGTTATAAGTTTATTCTTCTCTTCAGTTGAAAATATTAAATGACCGCTATCTACAATTTTACTACCATAATTCATAGGAGGTATTACTGAAAGAGGCTTAGTCCTTTTTTTAAGAACTACACTGCTACCTGACGTTAAATAGGGGTTAATATTATCTACTACTTCAAAGGAAGTCTGATTGAATATTTTCTTTTTTGTATTAGACTTCTTCTGAATACCAATTATTGTGCAATAAACTCCCGCATTGCCTTTTGCATTATTCGTCCATTTAAATGAATTATAAGCAAAAAATATTTCAAGATTTTTTGATAATATAAATGGCCACAATAATGAAACTTGTTCTCCTTGACAAATTGAATTGGTTGTTACATACGCACACTTCACATTATCTTTTTGAACAAAACGAGCCGATTTAATAAACCAACAGGAGATATAGTCTAAATCTTTATACGATTTAAAACCACTACAAACAAGTGCTAAATCTGATTTTTGTTCTTTAGTTTGAAGGAATGAGCCCAAATAGGGTGGATTTCCTAAAATATAGATTTCATCGTTTTCATTTTTAGGACAAGTATCTTCCCAATTTAAGCGCGTCGCGTTGCCTTGTGTAATATTACCAGCTTCTTTTAAAGGTAAAATATCTTCAGCTTTACCGTAATCGTGAAGCTCACTAATAAACTCTTTATTCATTTGATGTTCTGCCAACCATAAAGATAAGATTGCCATTTCGTGTGCAAAATCATCTAACTCTATACCATAAAATTGAGATAATTTAATTTTGGTGTACACATCTGGAAAACCTAAATTAAGTTGATGGTTAATTTCATAGATTCTTGATAAAATCTTTATTTCTAAACGTCGCAATTGTTTATAAGCAATAATTAAAAAATTACCGCTACCACAAGCAGGATCAAAAATTTTAATTTTTGCTATACGATTAATAAGCTTTTTAAGTTTACCAACATCATTTAGATTCTTCTCAAATCCCTCATTTAATTCGTTTAAAAATAAAGGTTCAATAACCTTCATAATATTAGGCACAGACGTATAATGCATACCTAAACCACTACGATATGCAGGATTTACTACCGCCTGTATCATAGAACCAAAAATATCTGGATTGATTTCGCTCCAATCTAAATCACCACACTCGATAATTATTTTACGTGCTTCTTTAGTAAACTTTGGTGATACAATAGTATCTCTAAATAAACCACCGTTTACATATGGAAACTCCTTAAAATGTGATGCTTCATTACTATTGTCTTCTGTATTTAGAACTTTGAAAAGTCTATCTAAAAATGCATGTGTATCCCTTCCATCCTTTTGAGTATGTTGCTCTAATGTATCTGTAAACATACCCTCAACAGGAAATATGTCGGTATCTTCTGCAAAAAAACAAAATAGTAAACGAGACAGAAAAATATTTAAGTTATGCCCACCATCATCATAGATCTTTGGATTTTCTGTAACTAAAATATCATAAAGCTTCGCCATTTTGTATGACGCTTTTCTATCTGCATAATTCTCGTTTTTTTGAGCGTATTTTTCTTGTCCTGCCCAAGGTAAAAAGAAACCAAAATGTTTATGTATTTCGAGAATAGGCGTATCTAACGCTAAGCCTGTTCTTATATCTTTTGCTAATAAGGTTATATAATCTGTTACAATTACAAAGCGTGGATTGTGTTTTAATGAATCTGTATCTTTTGTTAATTCATCAATAGTATTTAAAAGTGTACCAGATGCTACTTCTTTAAAAAGCATTTTACTTTTATAAAGTACTTCTCCTTCAACTTTAGATAAATTAAAATCCCCTTTCTTTAAACGTGTTATAGATGTTTTAGAGATACCGTAGGCTTTCAGTAAGTCGAATACAAATTCTTCTTTATTGAAATTCTCAACTAATTCTGTTACGTTTTTTTCTATTTGGGATGCGTTCATATATTAACAGATTCAAATACAATGAATCCTCTTGGGTTTGGTTAATTCAATAAAATTGCTAATTAATTCTTAGGAGAACTCTAAAATATAAATCCTTTCTCACATAAAATTACTTTTACGAGAAAAACTTATCAAATTTTTTTCCTCAATTATCAAATTAAATAAATCACCTCAAGCTTAAAGATTTTTAAGCTCTAAGAGTTCACTAATAACTAGTATTAAAACTATTTTTTTAATTGAAATAATGGAAGGTTTTAAAAATAAGTCCTAGCAGAAAAAGGAAAGCGTTATTTAGTATAAAAGTTAGTATTTTTAAATTTAACACCTAAGGTGTCTTTTGATAAAATTTATTTGGGTATTCTTTTTTTTAAGACCTATTTTAATCGTAAAGTTCCCAGCCCTTATGAGTTTTTATAAACGTAACGGTTTTGATTACTAAAATTTCTTTCGAAATAATATGCTAGTTTATAAAAACATACAAAACAGAAATCACCCCAAATAATAATGCAGCTATAAAAACCACCACCGCCCAATTAGGATAAATTTTAGCTTGGCTAATTTTATTATTAAATCGATTTTCAAAACGTTCAATAGCTTTTAAGTGAGATACCATTTCTTTTTGGTGTGAAAAAAACATAGTTTTATATTCTGATAAATCCATCTTGACTTTGGTTTCATTTAATTGGTCATTGATTTTCTCTAGTTTCTCAACACCATTTTTAAAGTCATCAATTTCATTTACTAGTAAGGCTGTTAATTCTTCTAATTTTGTCATGATTTTTCTATTTAATTTAATAACCGATTCCTTTATCGATTGCTTTTTTAATAATGAACTTGGTTATTTTTAAGGCTAAGTTTGGCGTCAAGTCGACTAATTTCCCAGCTAGATTAATACTTACTTTATTTCCTTTCAATATGCTTGCTTCATTCATTCCAGACATTTGTTTGCCAATATTCCCGAGTGACATATTGCGGTGCACCTCACTGCCTTTAAGGTTGTGACCATCAAATTCAAACCGAAAGCCTTGTAATTTATTTTGATTGTTTATAGTTGGTATCACCTTAACGCCATTTACTTGCATCGTCTTTACATAATCATCAAAGGATTTGGGCTGAAATTGTTTCATGGTCAGATCATGACGTCGTTTGATTTCTGAGCGTATTTCCCTTAGGTTAAATTCCTTTTCAAATTGTACTTGTTTAACGGTTGTGAGTCCCATGCTTTCAGCGATTTTTTCTGCTGCAAGCTGACTCCGTTTCCCAATAAAACTATCGTTATAAGCAACGCCTTTAAAGTCGATCCGATTGACATACAAATGGATGTGTTTGTGTTCTTTGTCTTGGTGCACAAAAGCTATGGCTTGTCGTTCCTTTAATTGCATCTCTTTTATAAATAGTCTTGTTATAGCTTCTAATTCTTTTTTATTTAGACTTTTACCATCTTCAATCGTTGGACTTATAACAAATGAGAGGGTATTCTTTTTACAGTGGTAATTTTGATCCTGGAGCATTTCAAATTCTTTGGTTATTTCAGCTGGCGAATCGCCATGCAAGAATTCTTTTAATACAATTTCTGCATCTTTTTCCTGATTCCATCCGTAGGACATGGAAGCTCTGGTATGTGATATACTTTTTCCTTTCCCTATCATCACTGAAATTTTTTAAGATGAGATTTAATGTCATTGGCTAGATCATATATCGTTTCAGTCAATTTAGGATTTCGCTTTCTGTACATGTTACCAATGGATTTAAAATTATTGTGATATTTAATCAGCATTTTATAAAGTTCTATATGTTCATCGGTAAAGCGCTCTGTAATTTCTTTTTCAAATAGACTACGCCGTATATATTCACTTAAGGTTAATCCACTTCTTAATGCTTTAACTTTTAGAAGCTTCTTTTCATAAACAGAACATCGAAACTTAACGAGATCATCCTTCCCCTTAAACACTCTTTTTTCTTTGCGACCAAGGGGAGTAAACAAGAATGTGTCCACAGACACACATCTTGAATTCCTACTCAAGACCATTTTCATTTCAGATGAAGTTTCGTTAAAATCCAATTCCACACTATCCGAATGATTTAGTAAATCAGTAGGAATCTTTAGATACTGCTCCTTTTTATCTTTTGATCTAAAATTAAGTGGTTTTTCTTTTTTCATGACTCAACAAATCGTTTAAATCTTTATAATTCCTATAGCTTGAGCTTTTGTCAATACTTACTTTGTACTTATCATTTAAATATTGAGTTGCCTTTTGACCAGTACTATCATTATCCAAATACAAATGAACTAAGGCGTACTTGGAAATGTATTTTTCAATATCATTTATAAAACTGATGGAGTTTAAAACAAGAATATCTGAAGTGCTCAACAAAACGTCATCCATCATTACAAGTGACAACAAATCAAACATCCCTTCAAGAATGACTAATTGATTACAGTTCCTTTTGATGTATGTATAAGATTTAGGGCTGCAACAATTTTTGAAAATCTTATTCCGTAATTCCCAACCACCTCGATTATTATTTAATCCAATGGCGAAATATTGTGATCCTTTATAGGTGTACCAAACCTCTTTGCAATAGGTTTTCACAACAGGCAAAGTAATATTCCTGGAGTCTACATATTGAATCAAAGCTGGATGTATGATATCTTGAACTTTAAGGATACTAATTCCTGTTTCCTTTTCATTAAAAACGAGTTGCTTCTTAAAAGGAATAGTAGCTATACTATCATTCAAAAACGCTAAGGTTTCTTTTATGGAACATTTTAAAATCTTGCACACTAAATCGATTACGTTCCCTCCAATACCCTCACCGTGGTCGTACCATCGATTCTTGGTTTTAGAGACTTTAAAAGAGGCTTGGGTTTCTGACCTGAAAGGACTTAGAAACCAAGCTTCTTTTTCCGTTGACTTTTTGGGAAAGTGTCCTAATTTTTCTAGCGCCTTCACGATAGAAAAGTTACGGGCTGTTTCACAATTTATTTTTCTTTTCATTAGCCAATGTGTTTTAGGTTATTTTTTGATGATTTGATGACAACATCCTCTAAAGCCTTTACCTTACTAGGTTTAACTCATCATCATTTTGTCATCACGTCATCATTCTTATTTTTTTATAACTTTATTCTGTCATCATTATTTTTTTTGATGACAAAATGATGACAGTTTGATGACAGCCTTAGCTCTTGTAATCATTGGGTTATTACGAATCCGTCATCATATCATCAAAATTTTTGATCAAGAAATCCTTTTCGACAGTAAAATAACGTCCCTTGCTATCGACTAAAGTCATATCGCCATCCGTCCAAACCACAAATTTTTGATATTTGTTCGAGTTCTTCTGGTTACTTAATTTCCAATCCATTTTCAGCAACTTTCGCAACTGCGTCAAATCTGTTTTTACTCGAGTCTTATTTAACGACAGCAAGGCATCCATGGGACAGAGATCTACAGTTTCTAGATCAAATTTTTCAATCACACTCAGTAGGATACTTGCCAATTCCTTTTCAACCCGATTGCGATTTTTCTGCACCAACCTTGTTAAAGCTTTGGTTTTTATTTGTTGTGCTGTAAACCACATTCGTGTGATGTGTTTTGAACTTAGCTTTCTGTGTTCTAAAAAATGCATAAAAGCAGGAATTTCTTTAATCAGATTCTCCAGAAAGTGAGTCTCCTCTTTTTCTAATGTGGGAACCTTAATAACCCAGAACCTGGTTTCATTGGCATCAATCTTTATAAAGCTATCTTCATTATTGCTGCATAGGATGAACTTTCCGAAAAACTCAACTTCACGTTTATCTTTTCCTTTAGCCTCTAGCTTATTGATATTGGTAGTACTTAGATATTTAATACGCTCTGTGAGTTCTTCTTTATTGAACAACACTTCATCAATACATATTAAAAGCTTGTTTGCCCAATCTGCATTAAACTGACTGCTAAAACTATCATTGGTTAAATAGGTAAGATTGTTATCAAAGATTTCTTTGAGCCATTTTAAAAAGGTGCTCTTTCCTGTGGAGCGTTCTTTAGACACTAAGCATAAAATAGGCAATACTTGAATGGGTTTTAGATATAGTAATTTCAGGTAATCCAATCCCAGTTCATAGTGTTCGCCGAAAATGTGCTTTACGAATTTTAGGGAATTTGAAATATCACCTTCTTTTGGAGACTTTCCCAAAGGCGAATAGATATTGTAAAACCCTAGATATTCCTGTTGAAAGTTCAAGTGACTTGGAATACAGGTAAACCCATCATATTTTGAGATTTTGCTTAAGTGGTCTTTACCATGATCTTGCTTAATAGTTTCTATATTCCAATGCACTAAGATTTCATTAAAGTGTCCAGCAATGGTTGGGGCTTTAACGCGCTTGTAATAGGACGTGCCCACACGGATATAAGGTATCTGTTTCATGAGAATTGTTTTAGCATAGGAGTTTCCCCCTATCGTACTTTATGGTGCATGGCATAAGTCAAAGCTTCTGCTTCGATTTCTTGTTGTGATTTACGCTTATTCTGAAGCAGCCAATCTACAAGTTTCGTTTTCTCAAAAAAGAGCATTTTACCATTGGGTTTGGAGTGTGGAATTCTTCCTGAGGAGGTCAGTTTATAAAGGTAACTTCTGGAAATGCCTGTATAGTCACAGGTCTCGTCAAAGGTTAATACCTCTTTACTACCTATAAGTAGTTTTTCTAAACGATCTAATCGTTCAAGGATTAAAAGATTGTCCATTTTTATTATTTTTAGATTTATAAAATGAACAAAAGCGCTTTTGTTTTCCCTTATGGGATGATGGAAATAAAAGTATAAAATGAGGCTATTGAAAGAAGAAAGAATACAAAATAGTTATCCACAAATAATTGACAAACAACACATTAAACTAAATGCAATCAAATTTCATGAAGTATTTTAAATTGCATATTATCTGTATTTATATGGTATCAAATAACGCTATTTAAAATTTTGGTCAAATAGGTCTTTTGGGCGATATTGTAGGTTATTAACAATAAAAAGGAGGGTGGACGGCCAAAAAGGAATTTAAAAACGCTAGTTTTAAGATTTCTGTATAAAAAGTTTATGTGCTTCATCTAAAAATTCACCTTCTTCAAAAGGTAAAAGCTGATTTGCTAATTCTAAAGTTTTGCGAATATCAGATCCATGGTCTTTAACGCGGGGAGGACAATAGCTGTCTCCTTGGCTAGCCAATATGCACACGTTTATTAAGGATTCAATGGTAGTAAACAAATCCAAATAGCCGTCAAATTGCAAGAATGAGGGTTTGAATTTTCCTTTTCGTGCATTAGAGTGATGTAACACCACTAATTTGCTCTTTGCCAAAGCTTCTAATGCTTTAATTTTATTCTTTTTCATAGCTGCTTTTTTGCTTTTAGTTTTCTGTTTTTTTCATTATTTCCTTCACTTCATCCAAAAATATCATTTCTTCATATGGCATGAGTTGGGTGATGAATTCCAGTACTGCCTGTATATTTACATTGGGGTCTCCAATGTATGTGTTGGATATATAGTCTGCTTGTAATGCCATTATACAGGTTTTTTGAAGATTCAAAATAAGTTCTATAACCTCTTTATAACTCCCTATAGGTAGTATAATAATACTTTTATCTGTATTGTGAGGATTAGTTTCTAAAAGTGTAAGATGTCGTTTAATGAGTTCTTGGATATCTTGTTTTGTGTCTTCTTGCTTCATGACATTCCGATTATAAAGATTAGTACTGATTAGATGGATTGCAATGGAGTTCCTTGAGGTGTTCTAATTGTGCATCACCCAATTTCTTGGCTTCGTCATAAAACCATTCACAGCGGTTATAAGCCTTGTCTGTATCCTCATTTGAAAATTCATTTTGGACTTTGAATCGGATGATGTGGTGTGCATTACAGAGCATATAATATATACGATGTAAACCATAAGTCGCCTTGGGGAAAATAGTCTGTGGTAATTGTGAAAATTGGCTGCATAAATGCAATAGATAGGATAGTGAATAGTGTTGTGGTTTAAATTCCCAAAACACAAATAAAAGTGCCATACTTACCTGTTCCAAAGCATGGTGAAGGATAGACAATCTGGAGATGGAATCTTCTTTGGGTTCAATGTTATCTATAATGGCAAGTAGATATTCTGCGCGATCCATACGGTTCGTCCAAGTTTCTTGAATGCGATCATAAACATTTTGATGGAAAAGCAAAGCGTAGTTGCTGAATTTAGACAGGCAATCATCTTCTTTATAGATACAAGGTGTTTGGAAAATATTATTAGACAAAAAATTGTCGCCATAATTTAATCGCTTCTTGACTTTTGATAAAGTATATGTAATAGCATATACCTTACAACGTTTTTGCATCTTATTGTATAAATCGTCCATAAAGTCCCTTAGCCTTTTGGAAATGGGCTTATATGTAATGATGAGCAGTGTATATGTTACCACCTTTTGAGAGATTACACTTTGTGGTAATAGATAGACATTCTGCTGCTTCTTTTCTTTATTGTAACCAATCACATATACAGAATGCAATGTCAGTAATTTTTTTAAAAGGTCTAAGAGCTCCTCCTGTAAAGGAAATTGCGTCGGAATAAAGATATCTTGCTTCATGGTTTCTATAAATTAGGTTATTGAGAATTTTAAGTCGCTACCATTTTACCCCATTTAGATGACAGATTTTTAATGATTTTCATTAAAAAGACATACTAATAATTACCAAAATGATATTATGAATACTAATGAAAAGTCTGTTTTTAAGACTTATTGATCCATTAAACAGATCAAATGTAATAATAATTAGATCAATTTCAAAACAAAAGTTCTGTTTTTCGGATAACATGATCTGAATAAGTAACTTTATTGTCTAAATTTTTAATAAGTGACTGAGTTAGGAATATACTTTACAAAAAGATCAATTAACCGATCTGATGTTGCAAGGAAAACGGGAATAAACAAAACAAGAATGAGTGATCTTTCTAATAATCCTAGAACAAAACTTCGTGTTAGAGAGTTGTATTTAATTGCCTTGGCAATTGAAGCGGATCCAAGTGAATTATTTAAAGAAATATGCAAAGATTATAAACTTCCGAAACAATAGAACACGCCTTATCAAAAAGAGATACTCTTATTGTATTCTATATTTTTTATATAATTTTTTTTATAATTTCCTTTCAATTCACTCCCGTTGCTTTATGAGGAGCATATTGAACGAAAATTCATTTAAGCCTTAAAAAATTCTAATTATTAGAAATTTTTAAGACAGGAATACTATTGGCTGCCTCTTTCATCTTCTTATCAATGATTTTTGCATATATCTCTGTAGTTCGAATTTCTTTATGACCTAAACGCTTTGAAACCGTATAAATGTCTGCTCCATTTTCCAATAACAGAACCGCATTCGTGTGTCTTGCCGAATGAAATGTAATGTGCTTGGTAATGCCAGAAAACATACACCAACGGAGTAACTGAAGATTCATATAAGCGCTATAACGAAGCCCTTTAAATACACGCTCTTCAGTATCCTTTCGTTCTCCCAAGAGTTCCCTAGCCTGTTGTGAGATATACAAATATTCTACGCCTTCTGTTTTCTTCTGTTGAAATACAATTCGAAATATTGCTTTACCAACATCATCATTACCTTCTTCTCGCACTTCCGACCATTTTAATTTATTAACATCAGACCATCTGATCCCGGTAAGGGCTGAAAAAAGAAAAGCTCGTTTTAATAATGGAATGGCACAAGGGGTTTGTGATAGTTTTTGAAGCTCGTCACAAGTAAGATATTCCCTAGTGGATTCTCCCATTGAAAACCCCTTAACTTTTTTAATAAGATTTTCTTTCAAATACCCTTCATCAAAAGCGGCATTCAAACAAGCCTTGAATTTATTGAAATAAGTATGCTTAGTATTTTGAGATAGGTTCTTTTTACTTTTAGTTACAGCAACCGTATCAAGATGTTTTTTGAAACCTTTTATAAAATCTACATCAATGTCATTAAAAGTAATATGGGAAGGGGAATATTGTTCTAGATGCTTTTGAGCAGCATCCCAATTGTCATAATTACCCTTTGTTTGGTAACGCTCTTCTTTCTTCTTTTCGTAAAAACCCAATAGGGTTGTTTTACCAATATGATTGTTTTGAATTCTATACTTTCCTTGATAAACTTCTGCTTTTCGTATAGCAAGGATTTGCTCAGCAAGTTCAAATTGTTCTCGGTTCTTTTTCTTTTCAGAAGCAGATTTTGGATTGTCTACTAAATAAAGTTGTAGGTATTCGTAATCCCTGAGGTGTTTAATTTTTCCATTAGCAAGAGTTTGTATACCTTTATAATATTCTATATATAGACTCTGCTTTCCAGTTTTTAATTTTTTCTTCCTTAAGTGAACTTTTATCATAGCGACGCATTTTTTGTGTCTCGTAGATATTGAGACACACATGAGACGCAATAAAAGTATGAAAATTACAATATCAAAAGAAAGTAAAGTTTAAATAGTTATTAACAATCATTTGATTTATAGTCATTTGCACCCAAATGAAATCAAATAAAATGACTATCTATTTCCCGATACAGAAATTAGCAAAGATATTACCTAATAAATCATCACTGGTAATTTCTCCAGTGATTTCTCCAAAGTGATATAACGCCTGTCGAATGTCTATAGCCATAAGATCTCCCGAAAGCCCAGAATCAAGGCCGTATTGTACTTTTTGGATTTCTTCTAGAGCTTTTAATAGAGCATCATAATGACGAGAATTAGTCACTATGGTTTCATTGTTACGCAAAGCACCAGTATTTACAAATTCAAGAAGCTTATTTTGTAATTCTTCAACTCCAATATTTTGTTTTGCAGAAAGCAGGTGGATATTTTCGATTTCAGATTTCAGATTTGAAATTTGATCATCATCAAGTTTATCAACCTTATTAGCAACAATTACTAGTGGCTTTTGAGGATACTTATTTTTTATTTTTCCTATTTCAGTCTTTAATTGTAATAAGCTATCTACTGTTAGTTGTGAACTGTCGACCAAATATATAACTACTTGTGCTTGTTCGATTTTTTCAAATGTCTTTTGGATACCTATGCTTTCTACTACATCTTTGGTTTCTCGTATCCCTGCAGTGTCTATGAATCTAAAACCGATTCCACCAATAGTAATTTCATCTTCTATAGTATCACGAGTGGTTCCTGCAATATCTGATACAATGGCTCTTTCTTCGTTTAGCAAGGCGTTAAGTAAGGTAGACTTCCCAACATTAGGTTCTCCTACAATAGCTACCGGAATCCCGTTTTTGATAACATTACCAACTGCAAAAGAATCAATAAGGCGCTTTAATACGTTTATAATTCTGGCGATTAGATCCTTAAACTGAGTGCGATCTGCAAATTCTACATCTTCTTCGGCAAAATCTAGCTCTAGTTCTATTAAGGAAGCAAAATTAAGGAGTTCATCTCTTAGTTTTTGAATCTCATTAGAAAAACCACCTCGCATTTGTTGCATTGCAATTTGATGAGAAGCTTCAGAATCAGACGCAATAAGATCGGCCACGGCTTCTGCTTGAGAAAGGTCTAGTTTTCCATTAATAAATGCACGTAATGTAAACTCTCCGGCATTAGCCATTCGACATCCTTTCCGCAGTAATAATTGAATAATTTCCTGTTGAATATATACAGAACCGTGACAAGAAATCTCTATAGTGGGCTCACCAGTATATGAATTAGAGCCTTTAAAAATAGATACCAAAACTTCATCTAAGACTCTGTTTTCATCAACAATATGTCCCAAATGGATAGTATGACTTTTTTGAGCACTTAGTTCTTTTCCACTAACAGATTGAAATAAAGGAGAGCAAATAGTAATGGCGTCTTTCCCAGAGACGCGAATGACCGCAATAGCCCCGGCTCCCGATGGGGTTGCTAATGCTACTATAGTGTCTTGTACGATCATATGTTTTTATGATATAAAAATGCAAAAGTAGGGATTAATACATCTATTTTGAATTTTGCTTGCCAAACTTTTTTGAGGAGTTAATTTTCTTTTCTATCTTGTAGCAGGAAGAAGAAATACTTCAGTATTAACCAACTTATTTCCTTCGGAGAAAAAAGAGTAAGAGAAAACCACTGGTTTTTGATTGATTAAAAAATTGGATGACCAGTTAGTGGAATACAATTTTGTAGCAAGTAATTGTGCTGCAAGAGTTTTTGTACTAACTAAATTTAATGTCTAAATCTAATAATTTTTAATCTTAACTCCTATGAATTCAAACAACACAAGCTCATTTCACATTAATTATCGGTATTCTGTACATCGAACATGTATGTTACTATGCATCATTTTCATGCTGATACCATTTATTAATTTTGCTCAAGATGAATTGCCTCGTCATTATACTAAGTATAATATGGAAATAAAACCTGATGGCAATCAAAGTAAAAGTAGTTCACAAATTATTACACAAACCATATCAGAAAAAGGCGCTACCTGGTTACGGTTGTTTCTTAAAGATGTAAACTTAGGAAACAAAAGCACATTAACCATTACATCTGCATTAGATGGTGCTACACAAACATTAACTTCAACAACTATTAAAGATTGGAAGAACACTACAGCTTATTTTAATGGTGATAAAATCATTCTAGAGTTAACTGTTGCTCCAGGAGAAGAAGCTATAGCTCTTACTATTAATGAGGTAGGAGTTGGTGAAAATGATCCAACATCAAAATCCCAATGTGGATCGTCTGATGATAGGGTAGATTCAACAGATAACGCAATCGGACGAATCGTTCCTATTGGTTGTACAGGTTGGATAATTACTAATGGTAAATTGGTTACTGCCGGACATTGTACAGGAAGCAGAGCGCAACTTATAGAATTTAATGTGCCTAAATCTAATCCAGATCGTAGTATAGTGCATCCAGGACCAGAAGATCAGTATCCTATAGGTAATTTTGTTACTGATTATGTTAGGGGAAGACCTGAAACCGATTGGGCTGTGTTTACTGCAAGCGCAAATTCGCAAACAGGTAAAACCCCTATCCAGGCACAAGGAAAATCATTTAATGTAGTGCAAAGTGCTCCTGGGAGTAATATAACAATAACTGGTTTTGGTACCGATACTGGTATTGATAACCAAACACAACAAACCCATACAGGACCATTATCATCTGTTGATAATACATTTGTTAGATATAGAACAGATACAACAGGTGGAAACTCAGGAAGTCCGATTATTGATACCGCAACAGGAAATGCGGTGGGTGTTCATGCGTATGGTGGATGCTCGGGATCAAGCGGTTCTAATTTTGGAGAAAGAGCAACAATACCTGCTTTTTGGAATGCCATGGGATTAGATGGAAATCCACCTCCTCCCACGTGTGTAACTCTTGATTTTAATGATTTTCAAATTACATCATTTTCAAGCCAGGATAGAGCGGGTGATTTTTCTGTGCAAAATGGAGGAAATGCATTATCCTTACAGAATAATACATGGAAATATATTGCTATGAATTATACTGTAACGTCGAATACAGTAATCGAATTCGAATTCAGTAGCACATCTCAAGGAGAAATACATGCTGTTGGTTTTGAAAATGATAATTCTCTTACCTCCTCCAGGTATTTTAGGGTATATGGTACACAGAACTACGGAGTTAGTAATTATGATGATTATTCAGGATCTGGAACTAAAAAGTATACTATTCCGGTAGGGAATTTTTATACAGGTAGTATGGATAGATTAGTATTTATTAATGATAATGATGCTGGTAGTGGTAATACTTCTGTGTTTAGTAATGTAAAAGTATATGAAGGATCTTGTGGGCAATCTGCAACAGCAGAAAATTTAATTGCAGAATTAGAGTCAGCTACTCCTGTTTTAGGTAAGGATAATGAAAATGAATTATCTGGATTACAATTAACACCTAACCCAACTAAAGATAGTTTTTCATTATATATAAGTAAATATGCTACTGGTAATATATATGCGACAATCTATACGATCTTAGGTAGTAAAAAAGGAAAGATAGAACTTCGACCAGGAGTAAATACGATATCAGCTCGTAATCTGTCCTTAGGCACAGGTATTTATCTGATTAAGGTCGATGGTAGCGATGGATCTGCTACCAAGAAACTAATCGTGAATTAGTATTGTATATAAAAGATATTAAATTTATAGTTATGAACACCTCGACTTTGTTTCGAGGTGTTTTTTTTTAAGTTAAATGTTGAATTATGAGACATGTTACTGTAACAAATTGCTGTTTTTTTCGTCAGATAAGTATGTGATTGCTAATATTTTTAGCAATAAAATCAATCATCAATCAAAAACGTAGAAATTATGAGACAGGACAGATCGTTATTAGTTATTACCCATTTATCACAATTATTAGATCTTATCACCGGATTCGGAGGGTTTATAGTGCCTCTGATATTGTGGTTAACTCAGAGAGAAAGAGTTTCAGCAATGGATGAGCATGGAAAATCAATTATGAATTTTCAGATAAGTATGTTCATCTATGCAATTATCTGTATTCCTTTGATATTATTATTTGGACTAGGGCTACTGGGATTAGCTCTTATTGCATTGCTATGCTTTATATTCCCTATTATTAATGCAGTAAAAGTAAATAATGGAGAAGAGCCTTCATATCCACTATCTATGCATATTATAAAATAATCTAAAAGAAGGGTGGTTTTTAAGCCACCCTTCTTGATTATTATCACTATTTAAATTTCTAGTGTTGGTTAATTCTAAAATCTGGATAGGCATCCATACCATGTTCGTGACTATCTAATCCGTCAATTTCTTCTTTTTCCGAAACTCGGATTCCTATAGTTTTTTTAAGGGTAAATATGATAGCAAAAGCTGTTGTTAGGCAAAAACTCCCAACAATGAGTACGCCGAGACCTTGAACTAAAAACTGATCAAAACTGGCTTTATCTCCAAAAAGACCTACGGCCAAAGTTCCCCAGATACCACAGATCAGATGAACCGCTATTGCACCTACAGGGTCATCTAGTTTTAATTTATCTACCAATGCTACACCAAATATGATAATTATACCAGCGAGTAAACCAATAAATACAGCTTCGTTTGGAGACATTAAATCAGCTCCGGCTGTTATTCCTACCAAGCCTCCCAGGATACCATTTAAGAACATAGTAAGATCATAGTTTTTGTATAAGATGGTAGAAAGTACAAATGCCCCAACTCCGCCTGCAGCAGCTGCGAGACAAGTGGTTACTAATACTAATGAGGTACTGGCAGGATCAGCAGAGAGCACAGATCCACCATTAAACCCAAACCATCCTAACCAAAGAATAAGCACACCAGCTGCTGCGAGAGGGATATTGTGTCCGGGAATAGCTTGTGGTCTTCCTTCAAAACTAAATTTACCAATTCTTGCACCTAATAGGATAATTGCTACTATCGCAGCCCATCCACCAACAGAGTGAACAAGTGTAGCACCTGCAAAGTCATAAAACCCTTTGGCTTCACCAATTTTTAAAGTAGATAAAAATCCATTTCCCCATTGCCAGGAACCTACTATAGGGTATACTACACCAACATACAGTATAGTGAATATCATAAATGCTCCTTGCTTAATGCGTTCTGCTACAGCACCAGAAACTATTGTAGCTGCAGTGGCAGCAAACATTCCTTGAAATAAGAAATCTGTCCACCAGGTGTATCCTCCGCTGGCATATTCAGGAGTCATTCCATTCTCGGGAGGAGTGATGCCAAATCCTGCAAATTTTAAAAAACCAAAATCTCCATCCTCGAATCCTGGATACATGAGATTAAAACCACCAATGTAGTATAATAATAGACCTACACAGATGATAAATACATTTTTAAATAATATATTAATTGTGTTTTTTTGACGAGTTAATCCTATTTCTAAAAAAGAAAACCCTAAGTGCATGAAAAATACGAGTGCGGTACACATCATCATCCATACATTGTTTGTGGTTAAAAGTTCCATGGTTTGATTACTATTAAAATTGTTTTTAGTTTTTGATTGGTTAATTTTTTTATGATCAGTGAGAGGTGTTAGTTTAATGTTTCACTACCTTTTTCAGAAGTACGAATCCTATAGGCTTCTTTGATGTCAGAAACAAAGATTTTTCCGTCACCAACTTCTCCGGTTTTTGCAGCTTCGAGAATTGCAGAGATTGCAACTTCTTCAAAATCATCATTTACAACAATAGATAAATACCTTCTTTGAATATCTGTTGTGCTATAAGAAATCCCTCTATAGACACTTCCTTTTTGTTCATGTCCAACTCCGGTTACATCCCAATACGAGAAAAACATAACACCTTTATTGTGTAAGGCCTCTTTTACAACTCGGTATTTTGATCTCCTGATAATTGCTTCTATTTTCTTCATAAAGAATAAAAGTTAAAATTAATATTGAATTCTATTCAAAACTATAGTTTTTTAAAATAAACTATCAAATAAATAGGGTTCGTTTAGTTATTTTTATCAATTTTTGTTTTATAACCATATAAAAATTAGGGTTGAATATTATTTTTTGTAAAAAATGACAATTTGATACTTGTTAGTATTCAAAACCTTCTCGAAAACGTTTTCGTTAAAATTATCTGATAATCAGTAGACTGTGTTTTTGTTCTAATTCTTGATTTATTTATGTTTTTTTACAAAAAATGCATTGTCAAATTCATAATTAGAAGCTCTTATTTTGTGATTATTTTATTCTGGAAGCTCTTTTTTTATGTAGCTCAAAAAAGTGATTGCGAAAGCTGTTTTTTTCTTTCTCGATACTTAATGATTTGTTAATTTCATCTGCTTGAAACACTTTTAGATCAGAAAATATGATGAAGAAACAAGGAATGTATCTACCAGAATTTGAGCATGACGCATGTGGTGCAGGATTCATTTGTAGCTTGGAAGGGAAAAAATCAAATGATATTATTCATAAAGCATTAGAAATTCTTGAAAAACTAGAGCATCGAGGTGCTGTAAGTGCCGATGGAAAGACAGGGGATGGAGCAGGAATCTTGATTGATATTCCGCATGATTTTTTTATTGAACATTGTGATTTTGAATTACCAGCAGCCGGAGAATACGCAGTAAGTAATGTTTTCTTACCTAAGAAAGAAAATCAAAGGCAATTTTGTATAGATACCTTCGAACAAAATATTATTGATCAAGGGCTTGTTTTATTAGGATGGAGAGATGTTCCTGTTGACCATATTCATATTGGTGAGATTGCAGCAACGACAGAACCATTTATAAAACAAATATTTATTGGTAAAGAAAATGAAGATCAAAATTATTTTGACTTCAATTTAAAACTATTTATAGCAAGGAAAATAACAGAGCATACCATATATGAATCCAAATTATCAGAAAGCAAGTTTTTCTATTTACCTAGCTTGTCGACAAAAACATTAATATTTAAAGGCTTATTGATGCCAGAGGATATTAAATTGTATTATAAGGATTTATTGAATCCAAAAGTAGTAACCCGATTAGCTTTGGTACATCAACGTTTCTCGACCAATACATTTCCAACCTGGGATCTAGCACAACCTTTTCGTTATATGTGTCATAATGGTGAGATTAATACCTTAAGAGGAAATATAACCAGAATGCGTTCTAGAGAAGAGCTATTGGAGAGCGATTGGTTTGGGGAAGATATTAAAAAGATACTTCCGGTGGTGTTAAAAGGTAAGTCAGATTCTGCTTCTATGGATATGGTTGTAGAGTTATTATTAATGACGGGGAGATCACTCCCTGAAGTAATGATGATGATGGTGCCAGAAGCTTGGGAGAAAAACCCAGAAATGTCTGAGGTTAAGAAAGCCTTTTATGAATATAATTCTTGTTCTATGGAGCCATGGGATGGCCCTGCATCAATTCCTTTTACAGATGGTAATTATATAGGAGCGGTGTTGGATAGAAATGGATTAAGACCTTCTCGTTATAGCGTAACCAAAGATGGTTATGTGATCATGTCTTCAGAAACAGGAGTGGTGGATCTTAAACCAGATAATATAGAATATCACGGTAGACTGGAGCCTGGAAAAATGTTCTTGGTGAACATGGGTGAAGGTAGAATTGTAAATGATGAAGAGATCAAAGAAGAGATTGCAGCAAAGCATCCTTATCGAGAATGGTTGGATAAAAATCTGGTGCATTTAAGGGATATACCGTATAATGATTGCCCTTTGTTTTTGGGCGAAGAAACCGTTGCCAAACGAAAAGAAGTATTTGGGTATACTCAAGAAGATATCGATACTATTATTTCTCCTATGGGGCAATTAGGAAAAGAACCTATTGGTTCTATGGGATCTGATACACCAATTGCAATACTTTCTGAGCGTCCGCAATTGATCTATAATTATTTTAAACAATTATTTGCCCAGGTTACTAATCCTCCATTAGATGGTATTCGCGAAGAATTGATTACCGATATCAGTCTAACGTTAGGAGCTGATCATAATATATTTAGTATTCATGAGAAACACTGCAACAAACTAAAAATCCAAAACCCTGTAATATCCAAAGAAGACTTAGATAAAATTAAAACCTATACAGGTAAAGGATTTAAATCTACTTCAATACCAATGTTGTATAACATTAACAAAGGATTAAATGGTCTTGAAGATGCATTAGAAATAATGCTCAAAAATGTATCAGAAGCTATTGATGAAGGAACAAATATAATTATACTTTCTGATAGAAATGTAAGCAAACACAGAGCCCCAATTCCTGCTTTGTTAGCGTGCTCTTATGTTAATAGTGGATTGCAAAAGTTAGGAAAACGATCAAAAGTCAGTACTATTATTGAATCTGCAGAACCAAGAGAAGTACATCACTTTGCTTTGCTATTTGGATATGGAGCTAGTGCGATTAATCCATACATGGTAAATGAGATCATACGAGAGGAAATAAAAGAAGATAATATTTCTGGACTTACTTTTGAAGATGCCATATATAACTATAATAAAGCGGTAGGTAAAGGAGTATTGAAAGTGATGAATAAAATAGGTATTTCTACCTTAAACTCATACAGAAGTTCTCAGTTGTTCGAATGTATTGGTATTAATACCAAGGTAGTGGATCAATATTTTCCGAATACCGCAACACGTATAGAAGGAATCGGGTTGTATGAAATCGAAAAAGAAATTTCTAAACGACATAAAAGAGCTTATATAAGACAGGAAGTGGCAGGTAATTTAAGTTTAGAAATAGGAGGGCAGTATCGATGGAGACGTAATGGAGAAAAACATCAGTTTAACCCTTTATCTGTTGCTAAACTACAAAAATCAGTTCGGGATAATGATTCTAAAACGTATGCAGAATATGCAAAATTGATTAACGAACAATCAAAGGCATTGATGACTATAAGGGGAATGTTGGAGTTTTCTAATTATGATCCGATTTCGATAGATGAGGTAGAGCCTTGGACAGAGATTGTAAAACGTTTTAAAACGGGAGCGATGTCATATGGATCTATTAGCAAAGAGGCTCATGAAAACCTTGCTATTGCAATGAACCGTATCGGAGGAAAAAGTAACTCTGGAGAAGGAGGGGAGAGTCCACTTCGTTTTTATAAAGATGTAAATGGAGATTGGAAAAACAGTGCAATTAAACAAGTAGCTTCTGGTCGATTTGGAGTATCATCAAACTATTTAACGAATGCTGCTGAGATTCAAATTAAAATGGCTCAGGGTGCTAAGCCAGGAGAAGGAGGGCAATTACCAGGGCCAAAAGTAAATCCTGAAATAGCCAAAACCCGTAATTCTACACCTTATGTAGGGTTAATTTCACCACCACCACATCATGATATTTATTCTATCGAAGATTTATCGCAGTTAATTTATGATCTGAAATCTGCAAATAGAAATGCAAGGATAAATGTAAAACTAGTGTCAGAAGTTGGTGTAGGAACCGTCGCAGCAGGAGTAGCCAAAGCAAAGGCAGATGTAGTACTAATTTCTGGATTTGATGGAGGTACCGGAGCATCACCATTAACATCTTTAAAGCATGCCGGACTTCCATGGGAACTAGGTATTGCAGAAGCGCAACAAACATTGGTTGGTAATAACCTACGTAGTCGTATTGTGCTAGAGTGTGACGGACAGTTAAAAACCGGTCGGGATGTTGCGATAGCATGCCTGTTGGGAGCAGAAGAATTTGGTTTCGCGACAGCACCTCTGGTAGCGTCAGGATGTGTAATGATGCGTGTGTGTCACTTGAATACCTGTCCGGTTGGTATCGCAACACAAAACCCAGAACTACGCAAAAAATTTAAAGGTAAACCAGAACATGTAGTAAATTATATGTATTTCGTAGCCCAAGAGTTGCGAGAGATTATGGCACAGCTAGGGTTTCGTACTATCAATGAAATGATAGGGCAAGTAAGTAAATTGAACCATAAAAAAGCCATTGACCATTATAAGGCTGCAGGAGTAGATCTTACTCCAATTCTTCATCAAGTAGAGGCACCTTATGGCGTGGATATCTATAATACCGAAAGTCAGGATCATGGTTTGGAGAAATCTATAGATTTTAAAATCATAGAACAAGCACACCCGGCGCTTTTCCGTAAAGAAAAAACAGCTTTAGATTTTGATATTTGTAATACCGATCGAGCTGTTGGAGCAATTCTAAGTAATGAAATATCAAAAATTTATGGAGCACAAGGATTACCTGATAATACTTTGAAATTGAACTTTACAGGAGCAGCCGGACAAAGCTTTGGAGCATTTGCAACCAAAGGATTAACGATGGTGGTTAATGGGAATACCAATGATTACCTGGGAAAAGGGCTTTCGGGAGCAAAACTCATTATTAAAGTACCCGAAGAAGCTACTATTATTCCTGAAAATAATGTAATTACTGGTAATGTAACTCTATATGGGGCTACAGCAGGAGAAGTGTATATTAATGGTAAAGCAGGAGAACGATTCTGTGTACGTAACTCTGGAGCAAAAGCAGTTGTTGAAGGGATTGGTGATCATGGATGTGAGTATATGACAGGAGGTATTGCAGTAATTCTAGGAGAAGTAGGAAGAAATTTTGGGGCAGGAATGTCTGGAGGTATTGCATATATCTATGATGACAAAAGAACATTTGAAGCACATTGCAATAAAGAAGCTTTAAATCTTGATCCTGTAATAGAGCAAAATGATGTAAATGAACTTAAAGGGTTAATAGAGAATCATTACAACGCTACTTTAAGTCCTTTGGTACAAAGAATTCTGGAAAACTGGGAGAGTGAATTATCAAAATTCATTAAGATTTTTCCAGAGGAATATAAACAGGCATTGAAACGATTAGAAGAAGAAAAACTAGCACAAGCATAAAACGATATTGAGTATGGGAAAGATAACTGGATTTTTAGAATTTGAAAGAGAGATAGAACAGTACCAAGCTGTAAAAGATCGTATCAAAGAATATAAAGAGTTTACCGTCGGAATGCCTGAGGGAAAACTCAAAAATCAAGGAGCACGCTGTATGGATTGTGGAATACCATTTTGTCATAGTGGATGCCCATTGGGTAACCTGATTCCTGATTTTAATGATGCTGTATATCGTGGTAAGTGGAAAAAAGCGGCAGAAATTCTACATTCAACCAATAATTTTCCTGAGTTCACAGGGAGATTATGTCCGGCACCATGTGAAGAAGCTTGTGTGTTAGGTATAAATGAAGATCCTGTAACTATTGAAAATATTGAAAAAAACATTGTAGAACAAGCTTTTGAAAACGATTGGATTAAGGCTAATCCTCCAAGCGAAAGAACAGGTAAGACAGTAGCTGTAATTGGATCTGGACCTGCTGGATTAGCAACTGCTCAACAATTAAACCGTGCCGGACATTTGGTTACGGTTTTTGAAAGAGATGAAAAAGTGGGAGGGTTGCTGCGTTATGGTATTCCTGACTTTAAAATGGAAAAAAATGTAATTGATCGTCGTGTTGCTATTTTAGAACAAGAAGGTATTGTTTTTAAAACGAATGCTCATATAGGAAAAGAGGTCAAAGCAGATCAGTTAAAAGCTGATTTTGATGCTGTAGTATTGTGTACAGGAGCTACAGTTCGCCGTAATTTATCAGTTAAAGGAGCTGATCTTAAAGGAGTAGTGCAAGCCATGGATTTTTTACCACAAAATAACAGAAGAGTTGACGGGATAAAAGATTTAGGAGAAGAAATTCTGGCTACAGGAAAAGATGTGATTGTAATAGGAGGAGGAGATACCGGATCAGATTGTATAGGAACTTCTGTGCGTCATGGTGCAGCTTCTGTTACTAATTTTGAGATCATGGGGAAGGGAACCATAGAACGTCCAGCAAATCAACCCTGGCCGTTTTGGCCAATGCGTTTACGCACAAGCTCATCTCATCAGGAGGGAGTAACTCGTAATTGGAGTATCTCTACCAAAGAGTTTTTGGGGGATCAAAATGGAAACCTAAAAGGTTTACTTACTACCGAAGTAGAATGGGTAAAAGAAAACGGTCGTTTTACTTTGAAAGAAATTCTGGGTACAGAGAAAGAATGGAAATGTGAATTAGCTTTGTTGGCATTAGGGTTTACAGGATCAGAACCAACTATTGCAGAGCAATTAGGAATTGATATGGATGCAAGAACAAATATTAAGGCTAGTGAACAAGATTATTCAACCAATGTAAAAGGAGTTTTTGCAGCAGGTGACACCCGTAGAGGACAGTCATTAATTGTTTGGGCAATTGCAGAAGGTAGAGAAGCTGCATATCACATAGATACCTATTTGATGGGGTCGTCTAATCTGCCACTTAAAGGAGAAGGAGATTTGCCTAGAGTATAAAAAGTATGAGATACTCCTTAATTTGTCATTTAGTGAGTAGAGAAAAGTTGGGTGTTAAGAATTATAATAACTAAGAGTGTAATTTTTATTTATAATTTTAACATTAATAATAATTAATTGGCAAGTTTAGTATTATATTAAGGTAATATAATGTAATTTTTGTATTAAATAATTGTATAATTTTTAATAGTAATTTTAAACTATATAATTATGTTAACACACAAATTCAAACTCAGTATTTTTTTGACCACTATTTTGTTATGTGCTAGTTGTCAAAATGATGGTTTAGATCAGGAAGATCTGAATCAAGAAGAACAATCATTATCTAAAGAAGCTACAGCTACTTTGGATTATTTAATCGAAAAAGGATATTCTAAGGAAGATCTTATACCAAATTTTAAAGATGAAGCTTTTATACACGATGACTACGTGATTCCTTTTGCATTAAAAGGTAATATGGATAAAAACCCATCCAAAAAAGGAAGTGTTCAGGAAAAAAACCAATGGAACTATGTTGGGAATGGGGTATATTATAGTAACTCCAGAAATGTTAGTTATTATGTTGAAAGAAACTACCCCAGAGATTTAGAGTACGTACTTTCCTGGGCGGCTTATCATTGGAGTCGTTCAAGTGCTAATATTAATATTAGAAGAACGTATACCAGGTCGAGTGCAGATATTTTGGTAGGGTCTTGGTATAATTCTAATGAAGTTGCATGGGCGAGAGCGCTGTTACCTGATGGTAGAGGAAATGTTGGCGCCTGGATGAGAGTAAATACAGCTAAATCTCATCCAGGTGATGAATCTACAATGGCTTTGTTGATACACGAACTAGGACATAATCTTGGTTATTTACATTCTGATCAGAATGATGGAGGTCAGATTCCTGGGACTAATGGTCCTTCATATCATCAAAGAAATAATTGTGGTTCTGTCATGAAAAGTAGCGTATATACATGTAATTGGAGATTCAGTTCAACACCTGGATGGTCGAGAGATGATAGAACGGCTATCACTTGGGCTTATGGAAATTAGTAATTCTAACTCTTAATGTGTTTTACTATCTAAATACCTTTATAACTTTAATTAAGATGGCTCTATGATAATTATCATAGAGCCATTCCCGTTTTTTGATTGATTGAATTTTGGTTAGCTTATTATAAATATTTAAAAATGAATTTTGATTCTGATCGCTTGTTCTAACGAAATATCTTTGTCCTGTTCTTTTAAGGATTTTATAAACTCTGGTGTAACATTATGAATTTTAAGACTCTTTGCTTGATCAGCTGTTATATTTTTGAACCCTATATCTTTAAAAGATTGTACAAACTCTGGAGTGACTCTATGAATTTTGAATGACATGATATCATCTAGCGGAAGATCACCGAATTGTGTCTTTTTGAATTCTTTAATATATTCTGGAGATACATTATGAATCTTTAGAGATATTAATTTGTTTATAGAGATATTAGAATACCCTATTTTTATATATTCTGAAGCAGCATTAGGAGATACGTTGTGTATTTTTAATGATTTTGCCTCATCCAAAGAGATGTTTTTATATCCGGCTTTTTTAAACGAATCAATAAAATCAGGAGTCACATTATGAATTTTTAAAGCAACTACATCATTTAGAGGAATGTTATTGTAACCAGCTTTATTAAACATTTTGATAAATTCTGGGGTTACATTGTGTATTTTTAGTTTGATGATATCATCAATAGGTACATTGTCATAACCAAGTTGTTTAAATTGTCTAATAAAATCATTTGGCGTTTGCTGATCATTTTGTGAGACACCACGACTATTGGTAGAACTCGACAGCGTATTTTGATCTCTCTTGCTTTTAGAAGAAGAAAAACCTTTAGCTGTTTTTACCTGGCCCGGTGTGATATCATGAATCTTTAGTTTTATAGCTTCTCGTAATGAAATATTATTTTGCCCGGCTTTTTTATATGCCTTTATAAGTTCTGGAGTTACACCATGAATTTTGAGTTTCTTTGCTTCCTGTAAAGTAATATTGGGATATCCCGCTTTCTTAAAACTATTTACATATACCGGAGTAACATTATGAATTTTAAGGTTTTTGGCTTCTTTTACAGTGATATTAGTATGTCCGGCCTTTTTAAATGACTCAATAAAATCTGGAGTCACATCGTGAATTTTTAATTTCATATAATCATCAAGAGACAGATTACCATAGCCATTATCTCGATATGATTTAATAAATTCAGAAGAGACATTATGGATTTTGGCTTTTGTAATCTTTTTTAAGGATGTTTTATTACCATTTAATGTATTGATAAATGAAATATAGGCAACATCAACATTGAACAAATTAAGTTTACTAACCTCTTCCATGGTATAATTCTCATAACCTAATCGGGCAAGTTCTTTTCGATACATTTTTAGCTTATCAAGCGGAAGTGATTTATGAATAATATCTTCAAAATCATCTTGATCGATTTTTAGATTTTCACGTTTCAGATAACTAAGGTAATTGTTGTCAAAACCTGTAAGGAAACAATGAACTAAATCTTTGTTATCTACATGCAAACCATAAGCTTTAAGTGATGTAATAAAAGCTTCATTAGGAGTGAAAGTATATCTTCCATCACCAATTTTGTTATCAAACTGACCAATATAGGTCATAGTTCCTGCATCTTTTGTAATTTTAAATTGTTGTCGGTCTCCATTAGGAAAATCTTTAAAATAGGCTGGATCATAACATCTGGTCATAGACCAGAAATTTCGTTTAAGAGGTTCTGCACTTCTGTACATAATACATAATTTACCTCCTCCAACTTCGGCATCCCAAACTCCCTTAGTAAAGTCATTTTGAGCACTAGATGATATAGATCCTTTTCCGAAATCTACAGTCACATCCATAGGTTCTTTATCATGATTTACCAGTACTTCATTAGGTTTTACCGGGTTAAAAGAAAACACGGTGATAGCGAGTAGTGGAATAATGATTAGGTATTTCCACCCTGATTTTGATGTTGATTTTTTAGAATTCATCATGAGTATTCGTTTTTTGAGAAATGATTGATTGTAACTTGTTGCCAAACCTGTTGGCATATTTGGGGTGGAGACTTTGAGAAGGTTCATTTGATAAACTTCTCTGTCCTCACCTATATTAAGCATATTATTGTCGGTTAGGTATTCTAGATTGTTATCGATGGCTCTGCGGTATAACCAAGCAAAAGGGTTAAACCACTGCATCATCACCAATAACTCAACTAATAACATATCGATACTATGTTTACCTTTAATATGTACTTGTTCGTGTTTTAGGATTTGTAAATACGTATCTGGATTGTATTGACTGGGATTCATAAATATCCGATTCCAAAATGAGTAAGGAGCATGTTTTTTATCGGTTTCTACAATTTTATAATCATCAACTTCTACAGTTGGATATTTAGAAATACGATATAATAGAACTCCCAATTGAATAATAAAATGAATACCAAATACTAATATACCTAATACATAAATGTATAGCAGAATTGATCTCCAGTCTAAAAACATGCTAACCGAAATAGTACTGATGTTAGAAGTATCTATAGCTGATGTGTCTTCAGTTTTTGTACTTGTTTCTGATATTTTATGATCTATAGCAGGAGAATTTGATGGCTGTATTTCTACTTCTTGAAATAGAGCATTTTTAAATGATAAATTTTCTGGAACAGTAATAAAAGGTAAAGTGAATGAAAGCACCACCAATGATAATAATACCCATCTGTTTAAATGGTAAAAGGTCTCTTTAGAAAGAAAAAATCGATATATAATATATGATAATCCTATTAATGCCGAGCTATGTATGATATAGTCCATTATTTCTTGTTTTTTATCAGTTGAATTATTTCCTCTAATTCGTCGGTATTTATTTTCTCTTCTTTGGCAAAGAATTTAACCAAAGCCAAAGGAGAATTATCAAAATAATTGTGCATTACTTCGCCCAAGACTTCCTTTTGATACTCATCTTTTGATACTAAAGGATAATATTGAAAACTGTTTCCATAGGCTACATGACTTATAAACCCTTTTTCTTCTAAAATTTTTACAATAGTAGCAGTAGTATTATAATGTGGCTTAGGATCAGAAAGCTCTTCAATGATCTCCTTTATAAATGCTTTTTCCAATTTCCACAGACTTTGCATAATCTGTTCTTCTCTTTTGGCTAATTTTTGCATAGTATCAATTTTATAAAGCAAACGTACTACTAATCTTTTAGTTTTACAACTAATAAATTAGTAGTTCAACTAATAAGTTAGTAGATTTAATGTGTTAGCTACTGATTTTAAAGTGTTTTTTATCGGATGTTAAAAAAATGATAATATGTTTTAGAAGAGTAGGTATCTAAAAAATGATTACCATTTTAGAAAATAGTTTCTACTTTTTTTTTAGAGTATAAGAAGTAAATAGCTATTCTAATAATAATCGTAATTCATCGCGATTGAGTAGTTCTGGAGTATATTCTGTTACAATTCCATAATTAAATAATGCACTTTTCATTTTAGTGCTATCTTCAATTAGGTCAAATATATTGGTGTAAAAACGCTCAATTTTACCATCTTTAGTATTCATGATAAACGATGAGGCAGTAGTGATATATTCATCTTCCTCATATTCTTTTAACCTTAATAGTTTGAATTCCATCAAGGGTGCAATTGATGTGATATTTGCTAACTTAATTGGTTTGGAATATGACGTGCAATCAAAACAAACTATTAATTTTTTCTGATTTGATTTTAGTTGATAAGAGATGGTAACTTCTGTATTGACCAGCTTTTCAAAACCGTCCATATCTACAAATGCTATGGTGTCATTAGTACTTGTTATAGCTGTTAGGACTGTTGTAAGGTAATCATCAGGCATGATTAAAGTTTCTTCAACCGATAAAACTGTTGCTTTTGTAGTAATAATTCTATCATCTTGATTGTGAGTAGCAGCAATCTCATTGCTCTTTTTTGATTGGTCAATAGTTTCCTTTGAATTTTTATTAGTGTTACATGAGGTGCAACAAATCAAAATCGCTAATAAAAGATATGTATTTATCTTCACAATATTTGTTTTTATAGAGCACATAATTTGTTATAAATGTAGTACATAAATGCTATGTGGGAGTACACTGTTTTCAGTGGAAATGTTATCATGGATATATTCTGATTACGAAAACGGAAGATTCCCTAAATCTACATTACCTCCCGAGAGGATAATCCCAACTTTTTTACCTTTAAAACGTTCTTTATTATGAAGTAGAGCAGCAAAAGAAACAGCAGAAGATGGTTCTACAACGATTTTCATACGTTCCCATATCAATTTCATTGCTGTTATAATTTCTTGTTCTTCAACTCTAATGATTTCTGAAACATACTTTTGAAGGATAGGGAAATTAATGTCTCCCAATTGTGTTTTGAGTCCGTCTGCAATAGTATTTATGGTTTCATTAGTTTCAATTTTACCACTTTGTAAAGAACGATACGCATCATCAACCTCATGAGGTTCGCCTCCTATCACTTTACATTGATTACCATAGAAGTGAGCTGCCAAAGCGGTTCCTGCAATAAGTCCACCACCACCAACCGGAGTAAAAAGATATTCGAGATCCGGATACTCTTCTAGTAGCTCTAGGGCGACAGTACCCTGACCTAAAATTACATTTAGATTATTTGATGGGTGCAAAAATGTAGCTCCTTTTTCTTGTTGAATTTGAGTAGCAGTTCGTTCTCGATCTTCAAGAGTAGGAGGGCATTCAATGATTTCACCTCCATACCCTTTTACTGCATCTTTTTTAACCTGTGGAGCATTAGATGGCATTACGATATAGGCTTTGATCCCTATACTTTGTGCAGCCAATGACAGAGCTTGAGCAAAATTACCAGAAGAATGTGTCACGACACCTTTAGATTTTTGATCCTCAGATAATCTTAAAATGGCATGGGTAGCACCTCTCATTTTGAATGCTCCCATACGCTGAAAATTTTCGCATTTAAAATATAACTCTACTCCAGAAATCTCATTAAGCAACCTAGAAGTAAGTACAGGAGTTTTATGGATATACGGAATAATACTTTGATGGCAATCTTTTAGCTCTTGCTTAGTCATTTTGATGTCGTATTAATATCGAAGCCTAAAATTATAATTTTATTGAATTAACAAAAATAGATATTGTAGTTTTTAATCTTTATCTCTTGACCTTTTCTTCCCAATTAACAGTGTGTTGATTCCTTGAACCTGATTGTGTTGTGAAAATTCGATATCGGATTTAACCATGGATTTGAGAGATTCTATTTTGATGTTTTCCTTCAAATTAATTCCAGCATTAAATAGGATTTGTCCATTAGGTTTTAATAGAGGAATAAGGTTTTTCCAGAATTGATTTTCATAAAACTGTTCCGGAACTTGATTATCAATAAAAATATCGATGATTATAATTTCAAATTGTGACACACAATAATTAACATAGGAAAATGCATCTTCACAATAGATCTCAAGATTTTGATTCTCAATTACATTAAATTCGTTTTTAGCGATTTCGATAATCACTGCATCAATTTCTACAGCCGTAATTTTTCCGTGATGATTAAATGTATTTCTAAGCGTCTCTATTACACTTCCGCCACCAAGTCCTAGTAAAAGGATTTCACTATTGGTAGAAATATCTATTTGTGAAAGCCCATAACTAAGTAATTTTTGTAACGATCCGTAGGAGTAATTTGCATTTTGGCTATCCAGCACTTTTTTACCGTTCATCCATGTGAGTTCTAAGGTTCCGTTAATTTTTGAGGAAACTTCTTTGGTAAATGGCCATAGATAACTTAATAATCTCTTCATGTATTTTTGTGTGAAATTCTGGTTGTTTAATTTCCTTATGCTAAGAATTATAGTATTTAAACAGATTTACTTAATGCTGCAATAGCGCTGTTTTTTACCAATTCGACTTGTTTTAGAGCAATATTCATGGTGTGTTAAATTACAATTCAAAAGTAAAGCTAAATGTTTAATTTATTGATGTTTTAATACAGATCAACATTTTTTTGATTTTGAAAAGAAAAGAGTATCGCACTCGAATTCGATTACTATTGGTTAGAGGTTTTGCTTAAACATTTTTGCTTTTAGTTGAGGTGTAATAAGATTCTTTTTCTTCTTTTGATGCACTCTCTAAATATTTTGGAAGTATGATAACACTGTATTAAACAATTTTAAGTAATCCTAAAAAGATATAAATAGATTTGAAAACCTTAATTTGTTTACGTTATTTAAGTAGTTGAATATTAGTAATTTGTATTAAATTAGATGATATAATTTTAAAAACATTTATACAATGAAAAGCATTCTTAATTTAACAGGGGTTAAAAAACTAAGTAAAGAACAACAGCAAGACATCACAGGATCAAGTATGAGATGGCCTAGATGTTGCCCAACCGGAAGAGGTTGTTTAGTGACTTGGTCAGGAGGGAGTTTTTGTGAGCCAGGCTACTGTCGTTCTAATGGCTATTGCATCTTTGCGTAGTAGGTGCAAAGAGGATGAACATTATGATTTGTCCTCTTTTTAGTACCGTTAAGCTTGCTTTTAGAAGTGAAATATTTTTTAACCTAGCACCTAGTTTATCTTTTCAATTATTATTGGTTGAGAGTGTTTCTTAACCAATTTTTACTTTTACTCCAAGACGTATATCGATATTCTTTCTCTCTTGAAGCACTCTCTCTATTTTTTAGGCTTAAGTGTGTTTTATCAACCTGTTTACTTCTGTATCCCAAAAGGTGAAAGAACTGTTTTGTGAAGAAGCGAGCAATCTTAAGATTAACCATAAGTTCATTTTTTTTATTTGAGGTCCAGCGAACACCAGGAAGAATAGTAAAAATATTATCAAAATGTGCTTTACGAAGGATGGTTGACAGCTTTAAAAATATTGGATGTACACTATGAATAGCAAAGAAACCATCATTACCTTGATTTTGATATAAAGGCATGAATATTCTTCCGTTTTTAGAAGCGGTTATTGTTTTTCCATTGCTATGAGCAAGTTGCTCTCCTTTTTGTATATGCTGAAAGTTGACAAATCCAGGTTTCATTTTGAAAACTTCGTCTTCTTTTATTTGGTAGCGCCAGTAGATTTCATAGATTGACATTACAGATTCTTGTTTACTATTCAAAAAGTCATAATGATAAGTATAATCAATATCATTTTTTGTAACACTTCCTGCAAAAACCATGGTGAGATAGATAAATGAAATATGATTTTGGATAGCTGCTATATCGTCATGTTGTCCGCCTTCAAAACCAAAGGAAACATATCCTAATTCATTGATATAACTCAGTAACGGACCATCAAGATATTCTTCTATGCCTAATATCATAGGTATGGGGTATTGTATGGTGTATTTTCTATTAAGTAAACTATCATTTACTGTAAGAAAAGGAATTGTTTTACTTGAAGTAGTATGAAGATCCATGAAATAGAAAGGCCCGTTTTCTTTGTTCAATATATCTTTGATGGTATGATGAATATAGTATTGTTGCTCTATATCAAGATTGGTAACTGTATTTCTTATGTCTTCAGGCAAATTTTTAATTCTATCGATTTCCCACAAACGATTTAAATCTTCTTTTTGGTATCGTTCGCCTCTTGCTAATGCTGGTAGGTTACCACTTATTGCATAAATATTCCCTTTTATAGATATCTCCTCATTTTTTATAGTGTCTAATACATTACGTAGCGCAAATATCCCTGCAGGTTCATTACCATGAATACCAGCGATAAAAATAAGAGTGGGGCCAGATTGAGATCCTTTAATACTTCCTATTATCCGTTCAGTTTCAATAGATTGATCCAGTGCTTTACTATAAACTTGTACCATGGTCGAATGCTATTATATCTTTTATAGTAATAATCCCTACGAGGTCTTCCTTTTGAATTACAGGGAGACAACCAATCTCATGTTTTTTCATTATCTGAATTGCTTTTGATATTGTTGTTTTTGGTTGAACGGTTATCACTTCTTTAACCATAATGTCTGATACACTACAGTTATCACTATTTTTTTTCTGATCCTGAATGTTTTTCACATGATTCCAGGTTAGTAACCCACAAAGTTTTCCAGGTTTATTCTCTACAGGAACATGATGAATGTTTTTCCATTTCATTATGCTTGTAGCCAGGTTGGCTAAATCGTATTTGTCAACGGTAAATAATTTGGTAGACATAATATGTCCAACCAATGATGCTTTTTTGTGTTTTTTTGATGGTTTAGTTTTAAGTATTGGCCACTCATGACCGGGTAATTCACCTTGTTGATTTTGATATATGGTTTCAGTTAATGTTCTTAGTGCATCATCTTTTTTCATGTTTTTTTGAAAAGAGCGATAGCTTCTGATATTCCAGTCTGATGCGGTGATACCTTTTGCTCGTTTTTCTATGATTCCCAAAAATCGTTCTATATCATTAGTGTCTACATTTGCCTTTTCTAATCCAGAATAAGCTATAGGTAATAGTTCTTTTATTACCAGATCTTGGATAGAAATAGGACTGCCCATCCAACTTAAAATAGCATCCTTACCGTTTCGGGCTGCTTTTATGAAATTTCCTTTGGCGTCTCTGAAATCCATGCAATTTGACATGTTATCAAATTTTGATGGACGCCCAATCATCAATCCTGCCCAAAAAGCAAAATTCGCAATTTCATCAAGAGTAGTTGGACCCGATGGGATATACCGATTTTCGATTCTAACGTGGGCTTTTCCTCCTCCAACACCATAGCAAGGACGATTCCATCGATATACAGTGCCGTTGTGTAAAGAAAGTGCTTGTAGTTTTGGGATATTACCCTTTTTAAGTTCTGAAAGTGAATTTGTTGCTATATCGCGTGATAAAACTACTCTGTGCTGTGCAATATCATTTTTAAAAATTTCTACGACAGAACCTGATGCCCATTCATTACTAAAGCTTACTCTGGCTCCACGATCTTTTAGGGCATAAGAGGAGCTTCTGATATCCATACTCTGGCGAAACAATGCAATTCGTGTTTCACTCCACAACTCTCTTCCAAATAGTAAAGGTGAATTTGTGCATAACCCAAGAACAGGACCTGATATGGCTTGTGCCCAATTATAACTAGAAACAAAATCTTGAGGAGGAATCTGAAGATGCATTTGGAAACTAGTATTACAAGCTTCAAAAAGTACAGAATTATGATGTATACTCAATTCATCCACATTTCTAATATGAAGCTCAAAATCTGTACCTCTTTGAGTTCTTAGGGTATCATTCAAAGCAGAATATCTAGGGTTAGAGGTCATATATTCTAATTCTAAATGACGCTTTCTAATAGTTGGTAAAATACCAGTAAGTACTATTTTGGTATCAAATTGAGCAGCTTTAACTTTAGCTTTGGTAAGTAATTGATTTAATTCATTTTCAACTTGAGAAAAGCAATCTTTTTTAAGTTCTAAAGGATCTAGGTTGATCTCTAGATTATACTTTGCTAATTCTGTTGTAAAATGAGTATCATTGATTGCTTTTAGAATTTCTTCTGCATTTTTTGCAGGCCTCCAATTACTATTTACCAAGCAAAACTCTTGTTCTGCTCCAATACGAACGATATCTTTCTCGATAAGGTCTTGCTCTATCATGATTTCTAGAGCTTTAATATCATCAAGTAAATGTTTTATAAATTCGGCTCGGTTTCTTTGATCAGTACTACTATGAACATTGTGCTCTCCCATAATAATGCATATTGTAATTATGATGAGTATTACAGTTTTTGTACTCACTATAATTAATTGTAAATAGATGCTGATACGATTCTTAAATCAGCAGTGGTTTAAAAATATTGACTTTTTTAGTTAAAAAAAATGCGATTTGTCATAGTTGGTTACTTTTTTATAAATAATATCGAAGAAGAGGTCAAAAAAGAGTAATCAATATGAAAAATGATTTGTGAAAAATAATTTATATATCATCGAACCATAATAATGTTTTTGCCCAAAGCGTATGTTTGAATTTTCTGCTAAAAAAGCCAAAGTGCCCTATTTTATTGGTCGGGATTTCCTGTAATTGTATTATTTTGATTTCTTTATCAGATTTCTCAAATAGATCATGTATTCTTGTGATTGCTGGTTCTGTCCCAATAGGGTCATCCTCTACGCCAAGAGTAAGAAGTTTTGATGTGCAGGTGTTATAATAAAAAGTAATACCAATAGCTTCCATTTGTTCTTTCATATTGGCATGTCGTTTTCTATTGTTCCATTGCTCGATTACACCTTTTGGAACATCTTCTAATAACCCTAGTTTTTTTCCTGGAAAATAACCAAATAGATTAGTAACCAAAGGAAAAATAATATGCCATAAAAAGTAAATTTTGATTCTTAGCGCTTTAGACCAATCTTTATAATATGCTGTTTGTGCTCCAATATTAATGATTCCACTAATTTCATCACTTTTTTCGGTCATTCCAATAATTGTTCCTCCGATGCTATGACCAAGAGTTACTATCTTATGATTTGGAAACTCTCTTTTAGCATAATCAATCACTCCAGAAAAATCTTTTTGCCCCCAATCTGTAAAAGAAGCTTTAAAACCATTAAGTTTTTTGGGTCGTGAGCCTGCAATTCCTCTATAATCATAGGTAATTACCTGATATCCATTTTCTGCCATGTAGGAAGCATAATGATGATATAATTTTTTATCTACGGCTGTGGCAGAATTTATAATTAGTACTTTGTTTTTATCGATGATTCCTTTACAAGGAAATACTTTTCCTGATAAGGAATAATCATCTATGGCAGGAATACTAATCATATATGAAGGTTTCGTATGTGCAATATTATAATTTTTGTATTAATATCACTATCATCTTCAGAATGGATGGCGTCATATAATATCTTTGGTCCTTAACATGTTGTTCTACCATGTTAACCATATATTGTGTAATAGGGGAGAAGATGAAAAAAACAAGATGGTTGCAATGATGCATTGAACCATAACCGTATGTGTTAAAGAACTTGATATTACCGATAATTGTAAATGTATATAAAAGATTAGAATAGGTATTTTTATTTTAAATAACCTTAACAAGTTTTCTTATATTGAATTCAAATTAAATTACTTAGGCTATGCATACTCATAAATTAATCTTGATTTCTTCATTTGTTTTGGTGTTGTGTTTCTCATGCAAAAGAGAAAAAGCGCCTGAAATTGTTATAAAAGAGGAGAAAAATTCTATTGTAGAATCAGTGGATAAAAAAGATGCTATTACTACGCTTTCGCAAAAAATGGCTAATCAATATGAGAAAGCTAAACAGGATTTTTTGGCAGACTCAGATAATGTTGAAAACATCATTTGGTATGGAAGAAGAACAGCTTATTTAGGGAAGTACAAAGAAGCTATAGAAATTTATTCTGATGGAATTAAAAAGTATCCTAATGAAGCTCGATTGTATAGACATAGAGGACATCGCTATATTTCTATACGAGAGTTTGATAAAGCTATTGATGATTTAAAACATGCAACAACATTAATAGAAGGGAAGGAAAACAATATTGAACCCGACGGGTTACCTAATGCACTGAATATCCCTGTAAGCAGTCTTCACGGAAACATATGGTATCATCTGGGACTAGCATATTATTTAAAAGATGATATGAAAAAAGCATACCATGCTTATCTTAATTGTAGAAATTTAAAGTCTAATGATGACAATACAGCCTCGAGTACAAATTGGTTGTATATGATCCAGAGAAGAATGGGTAATGAGAATAAGGCAAAAGAAGTATTAGATATGATAACAAATGATATGACGATTATCGAAAATACAAGTTATTATAATCTATGTAGATTTTATAAAAAAATACTGCCAATTGATTCATTACAAATAGAAAAAGATACTCCTCAGGATGATGCTACTCGTTACGGGCTTGCTAATTGGTTTTTTTATAACGGAAACAAGGAGAAAGCAAGGATACGACTTCAGGAAATTCTGAATGGTAAATCACGAAGTTCTTTTGGATATATTGCAGCAGAATCTGATTATTCAAGATATTTTGGAGAGTAAATATTTATAATTCGTTTCATCCTGTAACTAATTTTTTTATTACTACTTATTTCATAAAAGGGAGATGAGGTGAGATATCTACATCTCCCTAATTCATTTTGATTTTACATCTAAGCAAATGGGTTTACATCTGCTGTTGGTCCATAAATAGAAGGTAGTCTTTTATCTAGTATTCTTAGATATGTGGTTAATTCTCCTCTATGATGATACCAGTGATTAAGAACAAAAGTTCTTATAAAGGCATAGGTAGACATTTCTGCTATTGGGTTTTGTGATTTTAGAAGTTTCCAATCATTTTTTAACCAGGACGTGTCTTCTTCGTTGAGTAAAATTCTTACAGAAGTTATACTCTTTTCAAAAGCATCAAGAATTTCGGCCTTATTACTAGGAATAGGATGTTCGACGATGATCTCTGTTTCTACCTGACCGTCTTTGGCAAACCTCAAATTCCTGCTTGGAATAGTTGCGATATGAAAAGCGAGCTGACCAAGTGACATTGCTTTTTCATGTGGTTTATAGTGTAATCGATTTTCGGGAAGTATATCCAGAAGATTTTTTGTTGAAACAAATTCTTGTTCCATTTCTATTAAAAAACTTTTAGCACTCATATTTTATTTTTTTATTAATGAATGTTTCAAAGGTCAGTAAGTAATCATCGATAAAACGGTATCAAAAGATACACAGAGTGAGAAAAGTTATAATAATTCTATCTCAGCTCTATGTAAAATTAATTTCCCATTCAATTCGAATTGTTTTAAGATACGAGAAATAACTACTCTTGTTGTACCTAACTCATTAGCCAATTGTTGATGAGAAATTTTAACCATAGAACTTTCTTGATGTAATTTTCTGCGTTCTAAGTACTCAATAACTCTTTTGTCAATATGATCAAAAGCAACACTCTCAAAAGTGTCAAGGAGTTCATCGTATCTTTTTCTAAACGTTTTAATCACAAAATTGTTCCATGAATTATATTGCTTTTGCCATTGGATAATAAATCTTGATGGTATTGCAATAATTTCGGTTTGAGCCATTGCTATAGCCTGTGAAGGACTTTGATTGTTAAAGAAACATGCTGATAATGACATCATACAGGTCTGACTTGGTTCGACATAGTAAAGCAAAATTTCTCTATCTTCTTTTGTCTGAAATACTCTGATATGTCCAGAAATTACAATTGGTAGTATCTTAACATATTGACCTTCTCTAACAATTACATCTCCTTTTTTAAAAGATAAGACTTCACAATTTTTAAGGATTTCCTCCTGAAGTTCTTTTTCTGTAATGAAATCAATTTTTTTAAGAATGTCTTTTTCGAAAATCATGTTGCGAATATGAAAAATAAAAGATGTTTACTTGAGTAAGGTATGAAATGTTTAGAGTTTTTAAAACAGCTTTTTGTAATAAATTCTGGTATTAGTATTGGTTTTAGTTTTTTAACTTTTGAAACTCAAAGACATTATCATTACTAATTAATTGATATTTGTTTCATGTTTTTAATCTGTTATTAGGCTTAAGTTATATATGCAAGCTCAGGATGCTATAAAAACAAAATTCCAACCACATTAAATATGGTTGGAATTTTTTTGGATATAAATAATTATTTATGACTTAATTATTCAACATTACTGGCATTACTAGCATGGTTACATGTTCTCCTTCGTCTAATCCATCGATTGGAGTAAGTATTCCTGCTCTGTTCGGTAATGACATTTCTAACTGTACTTCATCAGCATTAAGATTATTTAGCATTTCGCTTAAAAAGCGAGAGTTAAAACCAATTTGCATATCATCACCTTGGTAATCACATGTTAAACGTTCTTCTGCTTTGTTAGAATAATCGATATCTTCTGCAGATATATTTAATTCTGCTCCTGCAATTTTTAATCTAATCTGGTGTGTCGTTTTGTTAGAGAAAATAGAAACCCTACGTACAGAATTTAAAAACTGTGTACGGGCTATAGATAGTTTATTTGGGTTCTCTTTTGGTATTACTGCTTCATAATTAGGGTATTTTCCATCAATTAATCTACAGATTAGTTGCGTTTCATCAAAAGAGAATTTTGCATTAGATTCATTATATTCGATCAATACTTCACTATCACTACCTGCCAAAATCCCTTTAAGTAAGTTCAATGGTTTTTTAGGCATAATAAACTCAGCAGCTTGAGAAGCTTTGATATCTTCTCTGGTATACTTAACCAGTTTATGAGCATCGGTAGCAACAAAAGTTAAACCTTCTGTAGAGAATTGAAAAAACACACCACTCATTACTGGTCTTAAGTCATCATTACCAGTTGCAAAAATAGTTTTGCTTACTGCTGTGGCTAAGATATCTCCTAGTATATTTGTAGCACTGGGATCTTCTAATTCTACTGCTTTAGGAAACTCCTCACCGTTAGCATATGCTAAAGCATACTTACCATGGTTAGAACTTATCTCTACCGTATTATTATCTGCAGCGACAAAAGTTAAAGGTTGTTCAGGAAAAGTTTTAAGTGTCTCTAACAATAATTTGGCGGGTACTGCAATCGTTCCTTGGTCAGAAGATTCTACTTCTAATTTTGCAGACATGGTCGTCTCTAGATCAGAGGCAGATACAGTTAAAGCATTGTTGTCTAATTCGAACAAAAAGTTATCTAAAATTGGTAACGTATTGCTATTACTAATTACTCCTCCTAATACCTGTAGTTGCTTAAGTAAGTAAGAACTGGATACTATAAATTTCATCTGTTTTTCTTTATTATTTTTTAGTTGTCAGATTTATGCTGATACAGATTAGTATGAAATTCGCCAATTATCATTTCAGCCGATCTACCGCAGGGCAAATGAGAATCAATGTAGTTTTTATGGCTCATTTCATATATATGTGCGACTAATTACGTACAGTTTTACGCAAATATAATCGTAATCTATTTGGGATTTGGTATTGAGAAAACCATAGTTATTAACAAACTAAAGGGAGTTATTGACTATTTTATGAATTCAGAATAATTAATTGGTATCATCTTTCATGAGCTTATCTGTATAATGTGCTTTATGCTTGGGTGTAGCAAAGCGTTTTTGATTGTAAGCTACAGATTTTCCTTTTGGGATAGATAAACTTTGCCATTGCTTACCTGTAATCATTTTTCCAAGAAATACAATTTGTCCTACGTGATATGCATAATGTGCCAATTGTCTGTTGATTGCTTCGGTAATGCTATGTTCTATATTACGAATATAGATGGGCTGATTAAAGTTATTTTGATCAATACTTTCTAGTGCTTCAAAGAGGCATTGCCATCCATCGTTCCACTTGGTTAAAAGATCTTCTTTAGATTTAATGTCGTTATCAAATTCGGCATCACGTTGTCTCCATTCTTTTTCACCATCTGTAGTTAAAAAATCTGTCCATCGGGATTTCATATTACCCCAGAGATGTTTTACCATAATTGCTATGCTATTACTCTCATTGTTATATTGCCAAAAAAGCTTTTCTGCAGGGATTTGATCTATTGTTTTTTCTCCCAGAGATTTATAATAAGCAAACTGCTTTTGGATTCCCTCTAAGTATTCAGATGATTTCATTGATGTGTACTTTTACTTTAAAGATAGGATTTTAAATTAATACTTGATTTTTAATTGTTTGAAAATAGAGTATTCATATTCGAGTAAATTACTCGTAGATAAGGTCTGTGCAGGTATATTTAGACTGGAGAATATGATACATATAACCTCTAACTTTGTTTGCAATTGTAAATAACATCATTTTTTTGGGATGCTAAATTTCTCTTATTATAGAGATCAATAATGGGAATAAAAGTTAATTCCTTAATTTTAACGATACTATTGATTTTCCTTGATAGGAAAATACTACAAATTCCCGTAAAAATATTTACCATACAATATGACGATATTTTCAAAACCTACACTTGTATTCATTTTGTTGATTATATGCAGTATTGCAAAAGCTCAGACACATGAAGAAGATGATATAAAAAATGCCAAAAAAGATAGTGTACTGCTAGAACATGCTAGAAGTTTTATAAAAATAGAAAACCAGGATCGAGAAAAATCCTTTAGAATAAGTCATGATGTATTAAAAAGAACTAAAAATAAGGATAATACAATTTTGGCACATTATGTTTTGGCAAATTATCATTATTACAAATATGCTACAGATTCTTCGCTGGTGTATGCTAAAAAAGCTATTGGGTTGATAGGGAATAAAGAAGATTCTGTATCTCTAAATTTATTATCACGTTTTTATTTACTTCTTTCGAATGCTTCTAGAGATAAAAACTTAATCGAAGAAAGTAAAAAATGGGCTTTAAAAGGTATTGATATTGTTGAAAAAACTAAAGATTCTGATACTAAGGATAGGTTGGTTATTAGTTTGGCAATGAATTATAAGCTTAATGGTGATTATACAAAATCTTTAGAATTTTTAAAATCTACTGTTATAGATAAAGAAAGACCGGGCTATTGTGAAGGTGTTGCTTTGTGTTATATGGAGTTAGAGAACTATGAAAAAGCATTGTTTTATCATGAAAAGGCACTGAAGTATTATAAAACAATGGATAATAATAGAAATATAGCGGTTGCATTATTGAACATTGGCGTAGTGTATTTAAATATGTATGAAGACGATAAAGCTTTCATGTATTTTAATAAATCATTACCTATTGCGAGAGAATATAATTACCCCGTAATTGTCCTGAATAATATACTTAATATATGCGAAATTTATCGAGAGAAGAAGGATTTTAAAAATGCTAAAAAAGGATATAATGAGGTGTTGGAAATAGCCAAAAAATCAGGATATCTTAAACAACAATTATATGTATATCATAGTTTGAAAAATGTAGCTTTAGAAGAAAAAAACTACAAAGAAGCTTTAGAGAATACAGAGAAAAAGATTCAAATACAAGATTCTATAAAAAAGCTACAAAAAGATAAGGAAGTAGCTAAGCTGGAAATAGAATATGAGACATTGAAGAAAGAAAAGGAAATAACAATTTTAAAAAAGAATCAAGAACTTAAAATTATAGAAATAGAAAAGCAACAGTTTCAAAAACAAACGCTTACATATACATTTGTGATAATCTTGATACCTCTGGCTGGTTTACTTTTTCTATATTATCAAAAGTTAAAAAGTCAAAACTTACTGCATAAAAAAGAAAAAGAAATAGGAGAACAAAAGATAGAAGCCTTAATAAGGGATCAGGAGTTAAAATTAATCAAAACCTCGATTAGTATTCAGGATAAAGAAAGAAACCGTATTGCTCAAGAGCTTCATGACAGGATAGGGGGAAATCTGGCAGCAATAAAACTTCAGTTTGGTTTGGCCAAAGAAAATTTAAGAAAAATGGATACCATCTATCAACAGATTGATGATACCTATAAGCAAGTTAGAACGCTTTCTCATGACCTTATTCCTAAAAAATTTAGACATAATAACTTTATACAGTTGCTAAAGGAGTATATGCAGAATATTGGAAATGCCAGTAAGTTAAGTATTCATATTTCAACTTATTCAGAAAATAAAATTAATGAAATAGATCATTCATTTCATAATGAATTATTCTCTGTTTTTCAGGAACTCATTACAAATACCATAAAACATGCTAATGCTCGTAAAGTTGAAATCCAAATCGATTTTATAGATAACCTTATTCATATTATTTTTGAAGACAATGGTAAAGGGTTTGATACTTCTGTTACATCTTTAGGTATTGGTTTAACAAATATAGAAAATCGAATACAAAAATTATCAGGTGTAATGCATATTGATTCTCGTCTTAAAAGAGGTACTATTATTACTATTGAAATACCAATACTGTAATAAATAGTTTAATATTATAGGTGTAAGGTAATAATCAGGGTAAAATAAAGAGAGGTTTAAAATAGCATTTTTCGTTTTCGAACCAATAACCAGATGACTACGGGGGCACCAATTAGCGAAGTAATAGCATTAATAGGAAGTGTATATTCGCTAGAAGGTAATTGTGCAATACTATCACACACTAGCATAATAATGCTTCCTAGTAGTATCACAGCTGGGATTAATGTTTTATGGTCTGAGGTATGAAATAGCTGCCTTGTTAGATGAGGCACAGCCAGACCAATAAAGGCAATCGGTCCGGCAAAAGCCGTAATACTACCGGCCAATAATCCAGTAGCAACAATAATTAGAAAACGACTTGTTTTGATATTTAGCCCAAGGCTACGGGCATAGTTTTCTCCCAGAAGTAAAGTGTTTAGAGGTTTTATGGCAAGGATAGATAATAACATTCCTAATAGCGATACACCAGAAAATATAAGTACATCATACCAGGTAAGATTGCCTAAGCTTCCAAATCCCCAAAAAATATAACGTTGCAATTGATCAGCAGGAGCAAAGTAGGCCAATACACTTACTATAGCTGCTGTAATACTTCCGAACATAAGACCGATAATAAGTATTGCCATAGTATCCCTCACCTTAATAGAAACAAGCATTACAGCAAATAATACTAATATACTACCTAAGCTAGCAGCAATAACTAACCCCCATTTTGAAATTAGAAAAGAGGACACTGCTACTCCTGTAAATGCACTACCTAATATTAATAAAGCAACTCCAAGACTTGCTCCTGAGCTAATGCCAAGTACAAAAGGACCAGCCAAAGGATTTCTAAACAAGGTTTGCATTAGTAATCCTGAAACGCCAAGTCCACTACCTACAATTATTGCAGTAAGAGCTTTCGGTAATCGATAATCGACAATAATATGTCTCCATGCCTCTTTTTCTACAGTTCCGCCTACCAGGCTACTTAACGTATCTAACCAAGGAATAAATACCGAGCCCAAGCTTATATTTGCAATAAAACAAATTAATAAGAGCACGACAATACTTATAAAAACGCGTTTATATGATTTGATTGGGGTCAATTAGTTTAGTTTTTCAAAAAAATAAGGTTCATAATCGATTAACAATTCTGGATGAGCAATTTTGATAATATCTTTTAAAATTAAGTCAGGTCGCATAGGTCCTAATTCATAATAAATTAACCCTCCTTTTGATCCCATCTTTAACGTCGAAGAATATACGGCTTTATTTTTAAAAGCATCGAATAAAGCATATTGATGGTTTTTTTCTTTTAATTCATCGAGTGATTTAGAATTTCCAGACCCTATCCATAATTCTGCATTTTGAGCCTTTTCAAGTACGCTTTCAAAACTTAATGTCAGGCTTCCATTTCTTTGAACGTCTTTCCATAAATATGTAGTATTAGCATCTTTTAAAAATTTAGCAACAAAGCTATTTCCGCCAGGAATATACCATACATCCTTAAACATATTACCTGATAAAACTGTTGGAGTAGAAGTTGTGTTTTGAGCTAAAGTAGTTGCTTGATTGTATTCTTTTTTTATCTTTTGAAAGATATCTTCTGCTATTTGTTCTTTCCCGAAGAAAGCCGCAACAAATTTTATCCATTCTGCTCTACCTAATGGATGTTCTTCCATCCACGAACCATTTATCACAACAGGGATCCCGGTTTTTTGAATATGATCATAGGCTTTTGTATCTCCTGAAGATGAAAACCCAATAATCAGTTCTGGAGAAAGTTCGAGAACAACTTCTGTGTTTAAATTCCATTCTTCGCCAAGTTCTTTAATCGCACCAGTATTAATCAAAGCACGTGTTTTTTCAGAAGAAATATAATCTGTATGTGGGAATCCTACTAATTTCTCTTCAAGATTCATATACTCCAACATTGGAATATCTGTAGTAGAGGTTACAACAACTCTTTCTATAGGCACTTCTATAAATATTGCGCTTGGAGATTTAAATGGTCTTTCTGTTCCTTTTGGATGTAAAATATATGTAAGTTCTTCTTTGGCATCTGGCCAAGGTGTTATGACCTTGATCTCTTTATAGTTTTCTCTGTTTTTAATAGTAAATCCTGAGGCGTATTCAATATTTTGAGGGGCAAGATACATCACGGTGAGTGGGGTAGTATCCTTTGGTGTTTTTTTACATGAAACACATAATAATAATAGTAAAGAAATGATAAAAATAGTACGCATGAGCATCATTTTTTTGTAAAAATAGTAAATCAGAATAAGTTTAGCTTTAAAGTAACATATCATTGTTATGAAGTAATTTATATGCCTCTTAATATCAACTTATAAATAATAAAAAAATGTTTGATAGATCATTTGTTCAAAAAAATAACGATCATTTGATAAACGAAACAATTCCTAAACTATCATTTAATTATTTGTTTTCTTAAAGCTAAAGTCAGAAAAATACTAAAAAACATTCTTTGTATATTTATTGTAAATATATGTTGATGAATAACTTAAACCTCCGCTTTGCCTTTTTAGTAATGTTATTTACCTTTTCATGCTCTGAGGAGATAAGCAGTATAGAGGGGTACGAAAATCAAAAATTTCAAGAAATTACAAATAGAAATATGGAAAGTTTAACAGTATTGAACTATAATATATTTCATCTGCCAGGAATAGCTAAGTTTAAGCAATATAAGGAAATAGAGAGAGCAAAAAAACAACTACAGAGTTTAACAGATATGGCACCTTCAATAGATATTATGATTTTTCAAGAAGGTTTTAATCATCAAGTCAAGAAGCATTTGTTTAATGAATTAAAGAATTTGTACCCATATAGTACAGTTCTTTTAGGAAGATATTGTAATACAGGGGACAATTGGAATTCTGTTAGCGGAAATTGTTCTAATAGTCTTTTTGTTGTTAATGGAGGGGTAAGAATTTTTAGTAAATACCCGATTGATATTAAAAGACAATACGTGTTTAATAATTCTCTATATGGAACAGCAGATTATTATTCTAATAAGGGAGCAATATATGTAGAGATCATTAAAAATGAGAAAAAATATCATATTGTAGGTACACATTTACAAGCAGATCAAGGAGATTATGATGGAACTCCTGTACGATTAAAGCAATTAGAAGAGATTAGAGATTGGATGAATAGTTTAAAAATACCAATATCAGAACCATTAATTTACGCAGGGGATATGAATGTGGAATATACAGATACATCTTCGTATATGGAGATGAAAAATATATTGAATTCTAGAATATTATATTCTTTTAATCCTTCAACAGATATAGGTACCTATTCTAATGCGAATACCTTGGTTAGAAAAGAATATCCAAATTATAATAATACATTGGATTATATTTTAATTAGCAAAAATCACAAGCAACCAGTTTTTATACCTGAAATGCAAGTGCTTCAATTTGTGATAGACGGTGAAGATCTATCGGATCATAATGCTGTAAAAGCAACATATACTTTCGATAAGTAATCCTATTTTAATTTAAATAGCAATCACTTCTCCGTATGCTATTTTGATACAAAAAGAATCTTTAAGATCTATTTTTTGCAGGTTAGCAAGTAATGCTCTCATAGGTCCAGCATGTGATATTATGACAATTTTTTCTTCAGAAATATGATTCAGAGAGGTATAAAAATCCAAAATTCGTTCTTGCAGTGTAATATATGATTCCCCATTTGGGACTTGTATATTTACAAAATCATTCATCCATGGATCTATTTCTGAACTATGTATAGCATCCCAAGGCTGTAACTCCCAATCTCCAAAATTTAACTCCTTAAGTCGATTATCGTAGATGATTTCTTTTTTGAATGTTTTGGCTAATAGTTTACATCGTTGTAAAGGACTACTATATATTGTAGTAATTTCATGAATAGGAATACATTGATGTATTTTTTCTACTTCGGCCGTAAATGTATCTGTGATCCCAATATCACTTTGCCCATAGCAAATTCCTTTTTCGATATTTGGAGTGGTATGTCTTACCAGATATATTTCCATAAAATTATGCTAGTAAGATAAAATACAATTTCACTAAGTTGTTGGACAGCACCTGCGCAATCTCCTGTTTGACCACCAATCCATTTTTTGAATTTGTCTGCTAAGAACATTTTTGACAAGTATACAGGGATCAAGGTAAGGAATATCATGGGATTTTTGAAGAAAAACAGGGGAGTAATACCAAATATACCACTAATCAATAATGACCGTAGACTCATGCTTTTTGCTGCTGGTTTGGCCTTGCTACTTTCTGTATCTCTTACATAAGGATGCGTAAAGATTAGAGTGGTAGCTATAAAACGGCTTAGGGCATGTCCAGAAATTAGTATTAATGGAATGTGGTACGTTTCTGTTTCTCTTAATGCTATAAATTTTATCCCTAGAATTAACATTAGTCCAATGGTACCATAGGTGCCTAAACGAGAATCTTTCATGATCAAAAGTATCTTGTCTTTGGTCCATCCTCCACCAAATCCATCACATACATCGGCAAATCCATCTTCATGAAATGCACCTGTGGCATAGATAGTAGAAAACATAGATAACATTATCGAAATCTCTATTGAAAAAATAAAAGAAGCTCCATAAAAAACAATAGCACCAATACTTCCAACAATGATTCCTACTAGAGGAAAATATTTAGAACTAAGGTGTAGATTTTCAGAATCGTGATTTACCCATTTTGGGCAAGGGATACGAGTAAAAAACATCAATGCAGTAAAAAAGATATGGATTTCTTTTTTCATGATTTATTTTAAATTAATGTCTATAGTAGCATCTTCAACAAGATATTTCCAGAATGGAATTAAAGAACTAATAATAAGTATGAAAGCCAGAATTATCCCAATGCTTCCAACTTTGTTTTTCTTTAAAAATGAAATGACACCAAAATAGAGGCTTAACAACCCAATACAGACAGAGGTTATTCTAAAAGTCTTGGCAACAGTAAATATATAAGGATTTAATTCTGAGGTATTTTTTGATGATTCTATCAAAATAAAGTATTGCCGAGATAAATCAATTGTATACCAGTATAAGAAATACATCCCGATAACAGCTATAAATATTGATAAAATCCCTTTTTTCATTGTATTAGATTATTCACTTCCAGAAACTCCTGCACTTTCAAAACTAGCCATATTATTAAGAAAAGTAACTGCAGATTCTATGATAGGATATGCTATAGCGACTCCGGTTCCTTCTCCCAAACACATTCCAAGGTTGATCAATGGTCTTTTTTCTAAGAACTGATACATTTTTTGATGCCCTTGTTCTTCTGATGTATGGGCAAATATGCAATAATCTATTACGTTTTGATACATAGCATACGCAGCTAATAAGGCAGAAGTGACAATAAACCCGTCTATGATAATAGTCATTTTGAGTTCTGCTGCTTTTAAAATTCCTCCGGTAATCATAGCAATTTCGAATCCTCCAAAAATAGTTAATGCTTCAAGAGGAGAGGAAGGAGCGTATTTTTGATAAACTTCGGATAAAATTTGTTGTTTGATTTTAATAGCTGAAGTATCCAACCCTGTTCCAGAACCCACACATTCTGCGATCGGAATCTTTGTGAAATATGACATCAATAATGAAGCAGCAGAGGTGTTTCCGATTCCCATTTCGCCAAAACCAATAGTGTTGCAACCATTATTAAACGTTTCTGTGACCAGATCAGCACCTTTTTGTATGGCTTTAGTACATTGCTCTACAGTCATAGCGGGGGTTTCCTGATAGTCTTGAGTACCAAAATCAATTTTTGCGTGAATGATATCAGGAATATTTTCAAAATCATGATTAACCCCGGCGTCTACTATTTTAAGAGCAATTTGATGTTGTTTGCAAAAGACATTAATAGCAGCCCCTTCATTTACAAAATTATAAACCATTTGTGCAGTCACTTCCTGAGGATAAAGGTTGACTTCTCTTTTTTTTGCAATACCGTGATCACCAGCAAAAACAAGAATAGTTGGTTGATCTAAACTTGGTTGGTCTGTGTTTTGGATCATACCTATTTGTAAAGCAACTGTTTCAAGTTCTCCTAATGCACCAATAGGTTTTGTTTTAGTATTAATTTTGTTTTGAAGAATTGCTTCAAGTTTGTTATTAAAGATAGGTTTTATATCAAAGTCCATGATGTATGTTTTGATTATTTAGAGTTTTTGATTTCAACAGGAATACCAGAAACCATTAATACGGCTTTATCGGCATAACTAGCTATATGCTGATTCATCCAACCTTGTAGTTCGGTGAATTTTCTGCCAATTTCAGTAGTAGCGTGAACTCCCATTCCAATTTCATTAGAAATAATAATTATGGTCGCATTTATATCTAATAGTTTGTCAAATTCTACTTTTGCTTGCGACAGTGAGAGTTCGATATTATTTTTTGTGTCCATATAGTAGTTGGTAAGCCACAAAGTAACACAATCGATAACAACGACACTATCTTTTTTGATAACTTTAGAAATTTCTTTTTCTTCTTCTATAGAGATCCAGCGTTCGTCTCGATCTGCAATATGCCTATCTATACGTTTACGATGATCATCATCCCAAATACGTGAAGTAGCTAGATAATAAGGAGTGTTAGATAATTGTAATGCCAGATCTTGTGCATAGCTACTTTTACCAGAACGTTCTCCTCCTGTAATGTAATATAACATTGAATTGGTTTTAAAGAAAGCAAAGGTAATCGAATACATTATTTATTTGTTAAAGTAATTCGAAATTCCATAAAATATAATACATTCGCGCTGAATTTTGGTTCTGATGCTCCTTTCTGGGGAGTTGAGGATTAAAAGGGAATCAGGTACAATGAAGAACGAAGGTAAATAGATGAATCGCGATTTTTTTAATTTCTAATCGTATTTCTGAAATCTAGTATCGTAAATCAATATTCCTGAGCTGTTCCCGCAACTGTATGCTGTGTCCATTATTAAGAAGGATGCTTGTTGTTAACTCTTTTAACCACTGCTCGTTATTACGATCGGGAAGGTAAACAACAAGACGCGAGCCAGGAGACCTGCCTTTATTCGATATAATCAAACTTTCGGGACAAAGGTTTGGGTATGGGTAAACTACATACTTTTTTCCGGTAATTGTAAAAATTAAGTGTTTAAGTAATGAACAAAAAAGTGTTTTTTGGAACAGCATTTTTAATGCTGGGATCTTCTTTTGTATTTGGACAGGAGATCCAAATAGATGAAGTAGTTAATGAACTTGATGAGGTAGTTATTTCTGATTCTAAATTTAGTTTAAAACGACAACAAAGTGGTAAGGTGATCACCAAAATTACTGCTAAAGAACTAGAACGTAGTCAAGGGCAATCTGTGGCTACAGTACTCACAAGAACGACAGGTTTGTTTATTAATGGTAATGGTAGTGCAGCAGGTCAAGATCTAGGAGTTTATGTGCGTGGTGGGCGCAATCGCCAGGTAGTAATTAGAATCGACGGAGTAACGGTTAGTGATCCTTCTACTTCTTCTGGAGATTTTGATTTGCGATTATTATCGGTTAATCAAATACAAGAAATAGAAATTCTTAAGGGAGCATCTAGTACTTTATATGGCTCGGGAGCTGCAACTGCAGTAATTAGTATTACTACAAAGTCTGAGAGTAAGAAAAAGATCGCTGCTAACTTTCAATCCAGTATAGGGACTAATCAATCTCAGGAAGATCAGGGTTATGATATTAATGAATTTGTAAACTTGGCTTCAATTAATGGAACCCTAGGAAAAGTAAGTTATTTGGCAAGCTTCGGAAACCAGTTTAGTGATGGATTATCAGCAGCAGAAGCAGAAGGAGCTGAAAATGATGCATTTTCTAAATTTAATGTGTATGCTAAACTAGGATATCAATGGAATGATAACTTCAAATTTCATTTTTTTGGAAATCTGGATCAATATAAAAATGATTTTGATGCTGCGGCAGGAATAGATGGTAACAATCAATTTGAAAGTCAGCAGTTACGTGTAGGGTCGTTTTGGGAGATTAAATACCCTAATGGTAGTTTTACATTTACTAATAGTATTGCGTCTTTAGAAAGAGATCTTACTAAATCTAGTTTTCCTTCAAAATACGAAGGTAATGTACATACGTTTGATGCATACAATAAATATACCTTTAATAATTCATTGCATACCGTAATTGGAGCCAATGGTTCATATAGCAAATTTGGTCTTCAAAATATTCCTTTTGGTACTACAGATCTACAGGAAACTATTAGTGATACTGATGCAGAGTTTGATATTATTGATCCTTATATTAATGTAGTATATGCTTCAGATTTTGGTCTTAATCTAAATGTGGGAGCGAGATACAATATTCATAGTACTTATGATAATCATGTTGTTTATAATATAAACCCATCATATACCCACACATTCGGAGATAATTATATTAAAGGATTAGCATCTTATAGTACCTCGTATATCACTCCGTCATTATTTCAATTATATGATACAGCCTTCTTTAGCGGAAATCCGGGTCTGAAACCAGAGGAGAGCACAACCATAGAAGGAGGAGTTGAATTATCTCATAAGAAGAAAACTACTGCGAGTATAGTTTATTTTAATCGTAAATCAGAAAACTTTATCACTTTTGACCCTACTACTTTTGTGAATTTTAATTCGCCAGATGATATTGAAGTAGATGGAGTAGAAGTAGAGGTGTCTACAACAGTTTTAGAAGATAAACTATCTATAAATGGAAATTATACGTATACTAATATTGATAAATTGAGAGACAATATTAGAATCCCTGAACACATGTTCAACGCCAGTGTAGGTTATCAATTAAGTGAAAAGATATATACTTCATTAAGCTATCAATATAATACGAAGCGCACCGATAATGATTTTGCCAATTTAGACCCGATTACTTTTGCCCCAACGCAAGTTTCTCTTGATAGTTATGGTTTATTAGATTTTTATGTTAGTTATCAATTACTAAAAAATCTAAATGTTTATGCAACGATGCATAATATTACCAATGAAGATTATCAGGAGATTTTAGGATTTAGTACCAAAGGTAGAAATGCCAGAATTGGAATTAATCTTAGGTTCTAATGAAAAAAAACCATCTCGATTATTTCGAGATGGTTTAGTATTATATTGTATGTATTTCTTATTTAGATGATCTATTTATTTATGGAAGAAAAAGTAAAATTGTCTTTATACATTCTTTGGTAATTTGGCAATAAGGCTTTAGTTTCCCAATCAATTATATCATTTGTAAAGCCATTTTTACTTGTTGCGGTTAAGGCTGTACCATTAACTATAAAATCCAAAGCTGTTTTTAAGAAAGGTTCATCAATTTCTCCAAGAACCCCCATACTTGATATATTTTCTTTAAACATAAGATCTGGCGTCAATCCATTTACAAAATCAGTCACTCCGTTTTTGTTAGCAGATTTTAATACTAAAGGCTGTATAGCGTATGTATGAGCCGAATTGGCACCTTCTCTTCCAAAACCTTGAGAATCATAAAGTGTAACAGAAGCTTGAAATTTTCCTGTAGTTAATTCTCCAATCTGAATCACATCAATATAAGGCTCTAATCCATTAATAACTAACTCACTGGCAGAAGCAGTCCTGTTGGTAGCAAGAACATGTAATTTGGTGAGTCCTAAAGAATTAATTTGTTCACCTGTACGAATTGTATTTTTAAACCTGTTGATTAATGCTTCTTCTCCATCAGCACCAGAAGAAAACTGATTTTGCAATTCATCATTCCATATTTCTTTTGAAAAGATTTCACCATTAAATTGCCCTGTGATCATACTCGATATATCTATTGCCGTTCTCACTGATCCACCGCCATTGTATCTTAAATCCAGGATTAAATCACCAATTCCATCGGTTTTAAATTTCCCAAAAGCTTCATTTAGTTGTGCATCAAAATTACCAACAAAACTATTATACATTAAATAGCCAATCTTTTGACCTTGATATTCTATAGTTTTAGCAATAAAAATTGGGTTTTCGGTGTATTGGGCCTTTGTTAATGAAACATTTTGACCTGTTTCAACAATAGTTCCATTAGTAATATTAATTAAATTGATGCTATACGAATCTTGACCAAAAATGGTATTAAAATCAGTATTTCTAGTTAATTTCACACCGTTAACAGCATTAAAAAGATCTCCGCGCTTTAATCCTTTAGCTTCTGCATCCGTTCCTGGTAATATGTAACGTATAAAGCCTATAACATCATCAGAATCTTGAGAAACCAGACTTAAACCAAAGTCGATTCCATTGCTTTTAGAGATACCACTAAAAGCTTGTTCTAGGGCAATATAGTCATCAACAATAAAACTGAATCGATCTTCTGGATTGGTAGATTTTAATCCATTAAACAATGTCTCTGGAGATTTGAATTTACTTAAAAATTGAAAAAACTCTTGATTTGTATTAAATCTATTATTTGCCAGATCACCTACGTTGGCTTTATATAAATAAGCCGCATTCATGCCTTTCCATATAAATTGATCGATATTTTGATCTGAATTAATTGGTGCTTCAGGGGTTGTTGTTCCTTGATCTTGCGGATTATCATCATCATTAGAGCAAGAAAAAACAATAAATAAGGAAAGAAGTAATATTTTAAATTGTATTGTACGCATTTTTGTTTTTTAATTTTTCGTTAAGTGTTTTTTATTTATACATTCGTTGATAAGCGGGAGAAAACATTTTACTACTTCCTACGCTTTCTAATTGTATCGTATTATAGTTTTTTGCACTTCTTGTGCCCAAAATATTATCTATTGCAGCTTTAAGAAGAGGTTCATTTTCATCCCCTAGAACTCCTAGATTAGAATAATCTTCTTTGATTTCTATTTCTGGAGAAAAACCACCATGATAATCTGTAAAACCAACAGAATTACTTGACTTAAGAACAAGAGGTTGCATGGCATATGTATGTCCTGTATTAGCACCTTGTCGGCCAAAATTATCAGAGTCATATAGTGTTATTGATGCTTGGAATTTTCCTCTTGTTGTGGCTCCCACCTGAATCACATTTACATGAGGATCAAGTCCATTAATTACCAGTTCACTAGCCGAAGCAGAACTTCTGGTTGTTAAAATATAAACTCTACTTAAATTAAGATTATTAATAGCTTCACCTGTTCTGATTTGATTATCAAATAGATTGGTACTGCCAAATTGTTCTTGTCGATCAGAGTTCCATTGCTCTGTTGAAAAAACTTGACCATTAAACTGTCCTGTAATCATACTAGATAAATCAATTGCAGATGTAACAGATCCACCGCCATTGTATCTTAAATCCAATATTAGATCGGTTACGTTATCAGATGCAAATTTTCCAAAGGCAGCATTAAGTTGAACATCGAAATCTGCAGTAAAAGAATTATACATAAGATACCCGACAGGACTACCACCTACATCAATAGTTTTTGATATAAAAACTGGATTCTCGGTATATTGAACTTTGGTAAGCGAAACTGAAGTTCCTGTAGAAGTCACATTAGTACCATCAAAAGTAGCCATACCTATAGTATAACTATCGAGGCCTAGTAATTGTCTAAAATTTTGTTCATTAATTTGAGTACTATTAACTGTGTTAAAGATATCTCCTCTTTTTATTCCTTTAGTTGCAGCATCAGTTCCTGGTAGTACATAACGTACATATCCAAATACAAGAGACTGGTCATTTGGGTAACGTACAAGACCATACTCCATACCATTATTCTTTGTAATACCGTCAAAAGCTTGTTCTAATGCAACATAGTCATCTACAATCCAACTAAACTGATCAACGTTTACCTGTTCTCCGTCTACTAATATCGTTTGTTTAGATTTTAATTCCTCAAAAAATGCTTTGGGAGTAGAAAACCCTTCTAAGAATTGTGTGTATTCTTGATTAGAAGGAAAACGACTATTTGCCAAATCAGGTACATCTGCTTTATATAAATAATAGCGGTTTAATCCTTTCCATATAAAATCATTTATTTCTGTAGTACCAGAGATACGAGGAACATCATCGTTATCATCAAAACATGATGTAAACAGGTTACCAACGAAAAGCAATAGTGCAAAATACTTTATGTACTTCATCTATTTTATATTTATTGTTTTTATTTGTCTAATGAAATTTATCAATAATCATTCCGAGTAATGTTAAAATGATTAGTTGCATACATTTCATAACGACCTTATTTCTTAGTATAAAGCGATAAATGTAACTACTTTATTATAATTTTAAAAAAGATTGTAACAAATTACTTAGATAGTCGTCTCCCTAATATAAAGCTGACAAAGTTTTATGAAAACCACCAACCAAAATGAAAGAAGGAGCATTTATAACGCTTACAAACGGATTTAAAGATAAGCTTTTTAGATTAGCTAAACGTTTGCTTGTAAGTAATGAAGAAGCAGAAGATGCTACACAAGAAGTATTATTGAAGCTATGGAAGAATAAGAGTAAAATGGCCGAGTATAAAAATGTAGAAGCTTTTGCAATGACAATGACTAAGAATTATTGTTATGATAAGCTTAAGGCTAAAGAAACAGGAAACCTAAAAATTGTACATAGTAATTATAAGGATGAGAAACCTTCGTTACAACGACAAGTAGAAGCTAGAGATAGCTTGGATTGGGTAGGTAAGATTATGGACGGTCTGCCAGAACAACAACGAATGATTATCCAACTTAGAGATATAGAACAATATAATAATGCAGAAATAGCTGATATGCTAGAACTTAATGAAACGGCAGTTAGAGTTGCATTATCAAGAGGAAGAAAAAAAATTAGAGAAGAATTATTAAAAAAACACAATTATGGAGTTGTCTAATATAGAAAAATTACTAGAGAAGTATTTTGAAGGCGAAACGACCATTTCTGAAGAAAAAGAATTAAAGGTTTATTTTACCAGAGAAACTGTGCCGTCGCATTTAGAGAGATACAAAGGTCTATTTCAATATTTTTCTGAAGAGAGTACCATAACGGCTACCAAGGATCTAAAATTAAATAGTACTAGTAGAAAATCGAGATACACATGGATGGGTATTGCAGCATCAATAGCTTTGATTGCAGGAATATTTTTAACAAATATACCGCCAAACCCAGACGAAACTCTCGGAACTTACGAAGATCCAGAAATAGCTTTACAAGAAACCAAAAAGATCCTCAATATGGTTTCGCAATTAATGAATGAGGGCAAACAGGAATTAGTGTACCTGAATGAATTTGAAAACACTACTGAGAAATTAACAAAATAAATACAAACGACTACCTTAAAATACTGTTGATAAACAGGATGTAGAAAGGGAATTAAATTTTAAATATCATGAAAAAGTTCGCAATTATTTTAGCCTTTGCAATATTACCATATGTGTCTAATGCACAAAGTAATTTTGATAAATATGAAGATATGAAGGGCGTATCTTCTGTAGTAGTAACCAGTAAAATGTTTAAACTGCTAAGTAAAATAGAATTAGAAAGCAATGATGCCGAAGTACAAGAGTATATGAATCTTGTAGAAAATATAAAAAATATCAAGGTTTTTGCTACAGAAAACAAACAAGTAGGAGAGAAGATGAGAGCAGACGTAAGTGCTTACCTTAAAAGTTCTTCTCTTGATGAATTAATGAGAGTAAAAAGTGACGGAAAAAATGTAAAGTTTTATTCTAAGCCAGGAAAAGATGATGACCATGTAAGTGAACTGTTTATGTTTCTTGATGGAGTACAAGATAATGGAGACGGGCCTAATACTGTAGTGCTTACGATAACAGGAGATATTGATTTAAAGCAAGTCTCTAAGATTGCAGATCACCTTAATGTACCTGGTGGTGAAGAATTGAAGCACGTAAAGAAGAAAGGAAACTAATCAAATATTAGGATAAAAAAGATCCAGATTTCTTCTAAATCGTTAGGTTAGAAGAAATCTGGTTTAAAAACATCAATCAAAAATAATCAATCAACCAACCCGCCAGCTTAGGCAGGTGAAAAAATAGTAGAAATGAAAAATGTGTATAAAATTTTAGGCATTGTAAGTATATCTATAATGATGAGTTGCAGTAGCGAACCCTCACTACAAAAGTACTTTGTAGATCACCAGGGAGATGCAGAATTTATTGCCGTAGATGTGCCAACTAGTCTTTTGGATAAAGAAAAGGTAGAACTTAATAATGATGAGAGAGAAGCATTAGAAAGTATCAAAAAAGTTAACTTTTTGGCTTTGCAACTTACCGAGAGTAATCAAGGTAAATATGAAGAAGAGAGTGCAGCGATAAAAAAAATATTAGATAATGATAAGTATGAAACCTTAATGCGATTTGGATCAGACGGAACCAAAGCGGTACTTAAATATCAAGGAGAAGAAGATGATATTGATGAGGTTATCGTTTTTGCCAAAAATCATGAAAAAGGATTAGCATTAGTGCGTGTATTAGGAGATAATATGAGACCCGAAAAAATGGCTATTCTTATGAAATCTGTAGAAAGAGGTAAAATCAATCTTGATGCTTTTAAGGAAATAGCGCATAGCATTGATATTGATGATTAATCAATCAGGAGTAATGATATAAAAAAAGAGGCTGTTTTTAAAAACAGCCTCTTTTTTTATGGTTTAACCCGAATTATGCATTAGAAAATCTTTGTCTAGATCCCTGTATAATTAGAAGGTGTAATTTGTTTTAACTCTGATTTTATGGATTCAGAAACATCAAGGGTTTCAATGAAATTTGCAATAGAATTTTGATTTATCTTTTCGTTGGTACGAGTAAGACCTTTTAATGCTTCATAAGGATTAGGGTACCCTTCTCGTCTTAGTATAGTCTGTATAGCTTCAGCAACAACAGCCCAATTTTTTTCAAGATCTTCAGCAAACTTTTCTTCATTCAATAAAAGTTTGTTCAACCCTTTTAATGTAGCCTGAAAAGCTATTAAAGTATGTCCAAAAGGTACTCCGACATTTCTGAGTACTGTACTATCAGTCAGATCACGTTGTAATCGACTTACGGGTAGCTTTGCAGCTAGATGCTCAAATATAGCATTTGCAATCCCCAGGTTACCTTCACTATTTTCAAAATCAATAGGGTTTACTTTATGCGGCATAGCCGAAGAACCAACTTCTCCTTTTTTTATTTTTTGCTTAAAATAATCCATAGATACATAGGTCCACACATCGCGATCCAGATCCAATATAATGGTATTAATACGTTTTAAACCATCAAACAGTGCAGCCATATGATCATAGTGCTCAATCTGAGTCGTGGGAAAAGAATGATGAAGCCCCAGTTTTTCTTGTACAAAATGAGTTCCAAAAGCTTTCCAGTCGATATCGGGATAAGCTACTTTATGTGCGTTGTAATTTCCTGTAGCACCACCAAATTTTGCAGCACTTGGTATATCTTTTAACAGATCAAACTGCGCTTCGATTCTAGTGACATATACCTGAAACTCTTTCCCTAATCGGGTAGGAGAGGCAGGCTGACCATGAGTACGCGCAAGCATAGGTATGGCAGACCATTCTTTGACCAAAGATTTTAGTTTTGTCAACAGTGTATTGTACTCTGGGATATAAACGCTGCTAATGGCTTCTTTGATACTTAATGGTACCGCAGTATTATTGATATCCTGAGAGGTTAATCCAAAATGGATAAACTCTTTATATTCTTGTAACCCAAGAGTATCAAATTTCTCTTTGATAAAATACTCTACAGCTTTTACATCGTGATTGGTTACTTTTTCAATGTCTTTTATTGCCGTAGCATCTTCACTAGAAAAAGCAGTATAAATCTCTCTTAACTTATCAAACAATGAGGTGTCAATACCTTGTAGTTGTGGTAGTGGTAACTCACATAAAGTGATAAAATATTCAATTTCTACGAGTACGCGATATTTGATTAAGGCTTCTTCACTAAAAAATGCACTAAGAGATTTTGTCTTTGATGCGTAACGCCCATCTATAGGTGAGATTGCTTGCAAAGGGAATAATGACATAATTTTATTTTTTTTGAAGCTGCAAAGATAATTTAATTAATTACGAATTACGAAGTACTGGCTACGAATTTTAAAAGTTTCAGGTTTCAGGTTTTAGGTTTTAGGTTTTCCAAAATTTAAAAAATACTTTTCGCTAACAGCTAACAGCTAACAGCTAACAGCTAACAACCCTCTATCCAATTTTTTTCAAGACCATTCTAGAACGTGCTTTATAAGCTGCACTACCCGTATTGTAATTATTTTCTAGTGTTATCTTGAGTTCGGGGTGTACCCAATCGAATTCTGTGCCCAGCAGATATAAAGATGTTATAGAATATGCTTTTGGAGCCACTTTTTGATCTGTGATGATCCAGTCGAAGCATAGTTCTGTTATTTTTTCCCGATGTGCGGTGGTTAAAGATTCTCTTACTTCAGGATTCTTTTTTTGGTAATAAGCAATACTTAGATATTCAAATATTTTTGCCATAGGTCTTACTGCTGAGTGCTTATATACATTGGGAACTATTTCGACGAGGCGATCTAGATAGGGAAGAATAGCAGTAAGATCGTGCTTACATAAAAATTCGAGACCCCAGGAAGCTCTACACGAGATCTCATTATCTACCTGGGCACAAATGTTTAGTAAATCTGGAAGTAATGTAGGATTCTCAAGGATTAAATTAGCAAAAAACTTCCTCTTTTCACGAGAGTGATCTACAGTATTTAATACGTCTTCAAGTGATATCATAAATAAGGTATCTTTTGTCATTCCAGCCCTTCGACTTAACTCAGGATAAACTAAAGGCTGGAATCCATTTTGGTATAGTGTTATTAATAACTTAGATTCCGTTTTTCAACAGAATATCAGATCAATTCATCTCTATATGTGGTAAATTTTTATCATGTACTAAGGGGTTTGGTATAGACCTCACAGGTTTTTAAAACCTGTGAGGTCTAATTAGAGTCATTAATTATATAAATTGATATAAAACGGTCACATATGTTTTTTCAATTTCAAAAATAAACGAACTCATTTAAATTTTTTTATTTAAAATCGAAAAAGTTTAAATGAGTTCAACAAATAAAAATATGGATTCCAAATGCTGTCAGCATTCCATAAGTTAGGTATTCAAAATTAGAACTCTAATTTAGTCTGTAGTGATAGTGTGATTAATCTTCAACAAACACAGATTAATAATAATTATGTATTAAAACCGTTATGTCTTCTATAACAGACAATTATCATCTTATAGGGGTTGAATCCATATTGAGCGCTTGTTTCTTGGTATGTGTCTTTTTAAAGAACAACAAAATGATAAAAAGAATTCTTTTTCTATTCGTATTGATTTTTTTGATATCACAGTTTTTAAGACCAACTAAAAATGAAGCAAGCTATGATAGTATTGCTACATTTGAAGCAGCTACTACGGTTTCTGCAGAGGTTAAATCAATTTTGCAGCATCAGTGTTATGATTGTCATAGTAGCGTTACACGATATCCTTGGTATATGGAGGTTAGTCCTGTTTCTCATTGGATGGCCTATCATATAAAAGAAGGAAAAGAACATTTTAATGTCTCTGAGTGGGAGTTCTATACCGATAAACAAAAGGATCATAAGCTAGAAGAGTTTATAGAAATGATAGAGAAGAAAGAAATGCCTTTAGAATCTTATACCTGGATGCATGGTAAACTACCAGTTAATGATGCAGAAAAATTAATCAATTGGGCCAAAGAAACCCGTGAGACAATAACCAAAGGTAAAGAAGAACTACAGAAAAAAGTAATAGATTCGTTACCGAAAAAAGAAACAGATTCGACTACTGTAGATAGTATTTGATCCTGTGTTTTGTTTTTTAATGTGTCATTAAACTCAGGATACACAATGTCAAAAATTGTTGTGCTTGTCATTCCAGCCCTTCGGCTTAGCTCAGGATAAACTAAAGCCTAGAATCCACTTAGGAATACAAAATATGGATTCTGACCTTTAATTTATCCTGAGCCTTCGACAGGCTCAGGGTAAGCATAATCGAAGAGCTATAATGGCAATGACATTTTCTCAAATCATCCCAATAATTCCTTTACCACTTTTGCTACTCCTATAGTAGCTTTCTCAGAGAGTATGGTAAGGTGCTCTGTAGGGGAAATTGCCGGATTGGGATCGATAAAATACACGGGAGTTTGGTGTTTTGCATATTGTAACAATCCAGCAGCAGGATATACTTGCATCGATGTGCCAATAATCATAAGAATATCCGCCCGTTCTGTAATTTCTATTGCCAGATCCATCATAGGTACAGCCTCTCCAAACCATACAATATGAGGTCTTAATTGCGAATTATGCTCACAATGGTCTCCGAGAAGCAAGTCGTGTTTCCAGTCGAATACCAACTGTTCGTCAAACTGACTTCGTACTTTTAATAATTCACCATGTAGATGTACGACATTGCTGCTTCCTGCTCTCTCATGCAGGTCATCTACATTTTGAGTGATGATAGATACATTAAACTTTTCTTCCAAAGTTACCAGATCAAGATGCGCTTTGTTGGGAGTTACTGCATGAAGTTGGCTACGTCTCTTATTATAAAAATCGAGAACCAGTTCTGGGTTATTACTCCATCCCTGGGGAGAAGCTACCTCCATAACATCATGTCCCTCCCATAGCCCATTTGCATCTCTAAAGGTATTGATCCCGCTCTCTGCGCTAATTCCTGCTCCTGTAAGTACGACTATGTTTTGCATAGATTATTATGATATGTGATTTGATTATAATGTAAATCTAATATAAGGAAAACCCATTGTGTATTTAGGAAAAATATTGTAAAAAAAACAACCATTTGAGTGCTTTGTCGTAATGACTTCTTGACTGTATTCGAGATGAGGTGAAGATGAAATATATCAAGAATCAGCTTTCGTATTTCAGTAAATATTTTGTTAAAATCATAAGTATAAGTTAATAATAGATAATTTTTAATGAGGTATCCCCAGAAAAGAATAATTGAAAGGTGTTTTTATCGCAATTTTTTGGCCGCTAAACGTGGTTTTTGACTTTTTTTAACAAAACGACATATGTATTGTTAAATTCCTTTATTTAGTTTATTTGCAATTTTATTCGATAAAAAGCGTTTATGTATCGATAAAGAACATTGTGTAATCCCTTGGTATCAAAGGGATTCCGTAATTTTATTACGGTTTTACCGTATACAATGAAAGTGTAAATACCCTATCTTGTAAGTAGAATAATTCAGCATATATTAACCGACACAAATTTTTTTAACTCATACCCTATGAAATATCCTTATGTAATCATTGATAATGATCAGAAAATTGCAGATGCTATCCAGATCTCTTTAGAAGAGCAGCCTGATTATATCTGCACCGGAATAGCAAAAGACGAGCAGGATGCATTGGATTTAATTTTAGAGCGAAGACCCAGACTTGTTTTTTTAGAGCCAGAAGTGCCAGGAATAGATACGGTAACGACAAAATACTCTCTGATGACAGAGCTTTCTAAATATATGTCGCGGTTACCAGAGTTTATTGTGATCACCAAAACATCAGATTATGCCATAGAAGGTATACGTAATAGAATCATGGATTATATCCTGAAACCTTTTAGTAAAGGGCAGATAAATAGAACCTTAATGCGGTTCGAAAAAGACTTTGGCCTGAGTGGTGATAATACCTTATGTTTTAAATCCTATGGAGATTATCGATTTGTAGATGTCGATGAAATATTATACCTAAAAGCCGATAATAATACCACAGATTTTATTATGAGTAATGGTAATAAGGTAGAAGCATTCAAGACCTTAAAGCATTTTCAGAACCTGTTACCCGATCATTTTGTGCGCATACATAACAGTTATATTATCAATACCGATTATGTATCCAGGATACATTTTGGTAAAGCAAAATGCGCCATCAAAAATACAGATGATCTGATCCCTTTCTCAAAGTCTTATAAAAATAATGTTGAAGAAATTAAAGATTCTTTAGCAAAGAAAAGTTTGATCTATATATAAAATAGAGACCTGATTAGTATAAAAAATAGCCGACAAATTGTAAGATTTGTCGGTTTTTTTATGGGATAAAGCCAGTGATAGCATTATAAAATCGTTAGTACTGCGTTTCCTACAAAAAGCAGTGAATTTTAAAATATGTTCATTTACTCGTATAATCGGTTCATGTACATCTCATAGAGGTGTATTTACTAAACACACCTTAATATATTAGGCACGAGGGAGGTATCGGGCTACATTTGTAGTGTACAATTAGAGATACACATCATAAAAATGTATATAAAGAGTACTCTAAAAAATAAAAGTCGTCTGCGCAACGACAACCCAAATTAAATAAAAACAAACATACCCCGTTAAAGACTATACGTCTTTTGAAAAGTAAATTAAACTAAAAAAACTAACATTATGAAAACTATAAAAACACTATTCGCTATACTATTCTTAAGTACTATGTTTATCGCTTGTGAAGCTGATAATGTAAATGATGAAGTGGGAATTGAAGATGTTGATACATTTGGTTCTGAAGATGAAAATGATAGCACTAGTCCACAAAAGGCAAGTGAAGATGAAAATACTACTACTAATCCTGTTAACTAGTACAGAAATACTAATTCTAGCTAAATTAGGAATGGAAAATAAGATTTAAAAGCTCATAATACTCATTTAAATATTAAAAATAATGAAAATTATAAAAGTATTGTTCGTAATATTATTCTTTAGTACTATGTTTATGGCATGTGAAGCGGAATCTATAAATGATGAAGTTAGATTAGAGGTAAATGATACAATTGGATCAGAGGACGAAAATGATAACACTCAGCCAAAGTAGGATTTGTAAGTTATTGAAATATATTAAAAAACAAAAAAGAATTCTAATATGCAATTAGAACTCTTTTTTGTTTTTTTCTTTTTATGAATTGATTAAATTGAGCTAAAATAGTTTATGATGTTACGTTTTTTCTTTAAAATAATTGGCCTTCACATTTTTGTATTTTGTATAGGCTGTAATCAGTCAGATAAAAAAATAGAAGATGATAAATTGAAATCTAATTTGGTTAGTAACTATATAGAGAACGCTCAGGATAAAACAAAATCGGTTGAAGAACGTAAGGAAAATTTAGAAAAAGCATATACGATCTATTCTACTTTAGAGAATAACTCAAATAAAATCAAAAAAATACAAGAAATTTCTTTTGAATATTATTCCCTTGAAGAAATAGAAGATTATAAATTATTGAATGAAAAAGCTTTGAAATTGTCTAATCAAATAAATGATTCTTTAAATATGGCAAAGTCTTATTTTCTTCTTGGACTTTACTATAGAAGTAATGATTTAGAAATTGCATTTAAGAATTTTTATGAATCGGATAAGATATATTCAACTTTGGATAGTAAGAAATACAACCAAAAAGATTATGCTTATGATCATGGTAAAGTATTACTTGATTTAGCTCAAATTCTTCTTAAAACTAAAGACTATAGTAAAAGTGAATCCTTAACGATTAAAGCGATTGAAAGCTTCGAGCTTGTAGAAAATGATCAATATATTCCTACATGTTATACCAATTTAGGAATATTAGCAAAATATTTGGAACAATATGATAAATCCATTGAATATAACCTAAAAGCTATAGAATATACAAAAGGTAAGGATGAAGAAATATCACGAACATTAATATCTTATAATAATATTGGTACAGTTTATAAATCGCAACAAAAGTATGATAAAGCTAAAGAATACTATCATAAAGCATTATCCTATACAGAGTTTTTAAATAAAAAACCTAGACGTCATGCTAGATTACTAGATAATTTAGCCTATGTTAATTTTTTATCTAAGGATACGGCCGATATTCCTGATTTGTTTTACAAAGCCTTAAAAATACGAGATAGTATAGATGATCAAAATGGTATTCTTACCAATACCTTACATTTGGCAGAATATTATCACTCTATTGATTCGGATAGTATTGCCAGGGTGTATGCAGAAAGATCTCGAGATTTATCTTTAAAATTACAAAATAATGGAGATTTACTAAAAGTCTACCGTTTGCTATCAGATATTTCTGATAGTGAAGAAGGCTTAAGTTATGCTAATAGATATATAGCCTTAAACGATAGTTTGATTAAAGAAGAACGTTTATTTAGAGATAAATTTGCTCGTATTCGTTTTGAGACAAAAGAAATCGCCGAAGAAAACCAACAAATCAGTAGAGAAAATCAAATCCTGATCATTGCCATATTAGGGTTAACCGCCCTATTTTTATTGGGGTATATTATTTTTAGACAACAACAGAGTAATAAAGAACTGCTATTTGCCCAAACCCAGCAAGAATCTAATGAGGAGATCTATCGTTTACTGCTTAATCAACAGATCAAATTAGAAGAAGGTAGGCAGATGGAGCAGCAACGTATGTCTGAGGAGTTGCACGATGGGGTACTGGGCCGATTGTTTGGGGTACGACTAAGTCTTGATGGGATCAACCAGCGCGCTAATGATGGGTTTACAGAAACCAGGAATAAATATATAGATGAACTTAAAGCCATAGAAAAAGAAATACGATTGATCTCTCATGATCTGGGTGCAGAAACTTTACCATCTGATGTGGCCTATATCGATGCGGTAGAAAACCTGATTAAAGACCTGTGCGAAGTACATAAAATAAAATTTGAGTTTAATAACGATGAGGATATCGATTGGGATGGGATAGACGACCAGAAAAAAGTAAACTTTTTTAGGATTTTACAAGAGTCTATGCAGAATATCTTTAAGCATGCCCATGCAGATCTTATAAAAATTAATTTCGAATATGTGGATAGTACCATAAATCTTACTATTTTAGATGATGGAATAGGATTTAAGACAAATAAGGTTAAAAAAGGAATTGGTTTAAAAAACATTACATCAAGGGTTAGTCAGATGAATGGAGAAGTACAATTTTTAAGTAACGAAGACTCGGGTACAACAGTATCGGTACGTGTACCAATAGAAGTCAAAGTAGAAGAAGTGTACTAAATAATCAATGCTCATACTATTTTAGATACTATCAAGTTTAAAATAGCAAGAGGTATAACTTTAAAACCTAAAACAATACATTTTAAGATGAAGAAAAAGTTAAAAGTTCTTATGATTGATGATCATCCTATGATTATCGAAGGGTATAAAAATACCTTATTAGGGGAAAATCAAAAAGAATATCAAATTAAGATTGACATTGCCTCTAATTGTGATGATGCATATGCCAGTATCGTAAAATCTTCAGAAACGGTTCCTTATGATATGCTTTTTGTAGATATTAAATTACCACCTTCTTCTGATGGGTCGATTACCTCTGGTGAGGATTTGGCAAAGCACGCAAAAGAGCTGTTACCAAAATCAAAGATCATTATATTAACCATGCATAGGGAAGATCATAGAATTCATAATATCCTTAAGAATATTAATCCGGCAGGATTTTTAATCAAAAGTGATCTTACTTCTAGCGAATTGTTATTAGCGTTTAATAATATCTTAAAAGGTAAAGCATATTATAGTGCTACAGTAAATGATCATTTTAGAAAAATGATGACAAATAAATTTTCTTTGGATGAGAAAAATCTAAAGATTTTATATCATTTATCTCGTGGCGTTAAGACCAAGAACTTACCTAATTATGTAAGTCTATCATTAAGCGCAATCGAAAAAAGAAAGAATCAGATCAAAGAGATGTTTTCTATAGCCAAAGCAGATGATCAAATGTTATTAGAAGAAGCTCGAAAAAGAGGGTTTATATAAAAGAAATAACGAATACTAGCCCGTTGCATTTAGAAATTAATAGTATAAAAAAGCGTCAATTCGAGTGGTTTTTCGAAATAGCCTCTCGACTACGCTCGAGATGATATGAAGAAAAATTGTATCGAGAATAGCTTTTTTAATTCAAAATTCTCGTCATCCTGAGCGTGTCGAAGGGCTTGATACACATCTTCCTTTGGTCGAAGTACTCGAATTGACGAATTTAGAATCAAAAAGTCTCAAATGCAAAACGAGTTAATACTATATAAAAGAGGCTGAATTCTTTGTTTTTACTTAGAAATCAGCCTTTCTTTTTATACGGTGTTAACTACTATGGATCGTTTCAGTGTCAGGTCGAATGATTTTTCGTAGTATAACGAAGAAAAATACGCCTGTCCTACGTTTATCGAAGCACTCAGCTGGGTTATCGAGACTCTTTTTTGACTTAATTCTGAAATAAGTTGCCCTGTCATTCCAGCGAAGGCTAGAATGCATATTAGAGTAGTAACTTCGCTCTGGATCCCAGTCTTCACTGTAATAACAAAAGGACTACTCATGTTTGGCTGATATCTCATTACGTTTCGTAAGATTCATGCTGTTATTCCAATACTTTGTCATCTTATTAAAGAACAGGATTGAAATCTACATTAAAATAAAATGGCTATTTGTAAGTACATACCTTTTTTATTTTTTGGATTTTGCATGTATTCAGGGATATAAATATACAATGTACGGTTTTACCTTACTTGTTTTGAGGATTTAAATTGCTGTTAATCAAAGTTTTATACATATATTTATAATGTTAAAAAAAACTTAATAAAAATCTTGATATACGATAGTTTAGTTGTCGAAGACAGTAGCATCTACCCCAGTTACTAAATACGTCTTTTTTATACATACTATAATCAAGTACAATTGTCATAATGTAAATAATACTAATCATGTACCCAATCACATGTTTAGATTAATGAACTAATTTTTTTGATATTAATTAAATTATTCTACTTATGACTAAATTTACTTTTTTCTTACTAAGGGTGATGCAAATATTTTTTAAGTCATCTTTTTACCACCTGTACACCATCTATGCTATTTATGTTGGATCTGATTTTTTTTCGGATCTAAAAGAAATTGATATAACTAATTATAGGATTTCTTGAAAAATATGAGACAGTATATTACATATGCATTAAAAATGTGAACCAGTTTGTTATAATTATAGAATGTTATAAAAACAAGATATAAAACAACGCTGCAACTGTAAAACTTTGGCGAGCCGACAAAAGCAGTATCTGGAATAGAAATACTATTTATAATTTAGAAACAATACACATCAAGTAATGTTTTCTAAAAAAAGAACTCAAAATTCTTATTGTTTTTTTGAGTTAGTAGTTTCCCAGATCTGATAATGATTTTCCTTTCTAAGTTTAGAATCCTCCCAAAGATCAGTATGATAATGAGTTAGTGAAGAATTTAAGCCATCTTCATTAGATACTATTATATAATATGACTATAACTAAATATATAAAAACAACTAATCTATCCAATCATAACGATTGTAAATTTTAAACCATTAATCTATGAAAACAACAACCAAATTTTTAGTACTGCTACTCTGTATTGGTGTTAGTAGTTCAATCTATTCTCAATCTCCAAATATTGTGGTTATCATTGCTGATGATATGGGGTGGTCACAGGTAAGTACAGGAGCCACTAATCTTAATAACCCTAGTGACTTTTATGAGACGCCAACTTTAGAAACATTGGCTACTCAAGGTATCGCATTTCCGCAGGCTTATGTAAACGGAGCAAATTGTGCACCCACAAGGGCTGCAATTTTAAGTGGGCAATATGCTTCAAGACCAGATAATAATGTATTTGCGGTAAATGGTTTAAATAGAGGAGGGAGTTCTACATTATTAGTAGGGCCTAGTCAGGGGATCTCTAATGGAGAAGATGAAATTCCGGCTAGTGCGATTACGATAGCCGAAACCATAAAAACAAGTGGATATACAACAGCTCATTTTGGAAAATATCATTCTGGTGGAAGTATGAGTAATTCACCTACCGATCAGGGATTTGATTTCAATTATGGAGGTGGTTCTCCGGGAAGTCCGGGAAGTTATTTTGCTTCGCAATCTGGCGGGGTTTGGACTTTCCACAGTAAAATAGGTCCAGAACTGGATCCATATGCAGCACCTTATACATTAAGTGAATCTATGGCTCTTGCAGGAGATAGTTCTTTAGACGGAACCGCAAAACACGTAACCGATGCAATGGCAGATGCCGCAATCGATTTTATGAATGCAAATAATACATCTCCATTTTTTATGCATTTTAGTAACTATGCTATACATGGCCCTTGGGGTCAGGCAAATGCAAGGCCTGATTTATATGCCAAATATGTAGCTAAAAATAATACGAACCCTAGTCAGATGGGACATACAAATATTGCTCAAGCAGCAATTGCAGAAGGAATGGATCAAACCATTAGTAGGCTTGTCGATTATCTAAAAACAACGGCAGATCCCAGAAATCCTGGCCATATGTTATCTGCAAATACATTGGTGTACTTTATTTCTGATAATGGTGGCGCAATCGGAACAGATGATAATGGTCCGCTAAGAGGAATGAAAGGAGAGCATTATGAAGGCGGTGTACGATCAGTAACTATTGCATGGTCTGAAGGTTTATTGGCTAATACAGGAACAATTAATAATACTCCTATTGTTGCTTTTGATCTGTATCCAACAGTGGTTGAAGCAGCAGGAGGGACATTACCAACAGGATATGATATCGATGGGGTAAGTCAATGGGCTATGCTAACAGGTACTAATCCTAATTTAAACAGAGATGCGATCTATTGGCACTTTCCTGGATATCTGATTGATTCTAAAAGAGATCAAAGACCAGTATCTATTATACGAAAAGGAGACTATAAATTGATTCATAATTATGAAACCGCTTCTTATGAAATGTATAACCTGATTACCGATATTGGTGAAGCTACGAATTTATTATCAGGAAGTCCTGATAATGCAACATTAACTATAGCAAATGATCTAAGTACTGATCTTCGCAACTATCTTATTAATATATCGGCTCCGTTACCCACATTTAGAAGTAGTGGACTTACGGTTCCGTTACCAGAAATAATCCAGATCAATCCATCTGTTGTTAGTTGTGTTGAGCCAGATACATATTTGGCACTTTGGAATTTTGATGTTGGTATAGATGCAAATGATGCTTCTGCAAGTAATAATGATCCTCTTTCTACTATAGGAGCATTAACCTATGATACAGTAGATTTTAAAGAAGGAGATCGATCTGCTGTATTTGATGGAGCTACTAAAATACAATATAGCCAAAACCCAGGACCATTTTTGATTGCATCGATGTCGCAAAGAAGTGTTGCTATGTGGATAAAACCAACTGCTTTGTCTGGTATCCAGAATCTTTTTGAAGAAGGAGGAGGGATTAGTGGTGTTGTATTGAGGTTGAATGGAACCAACCTCGAGTCTATAGTAAGAAATAGCGCTACGGTTTCTGATAGTCACAGTGTAGCTTTTCCAAATGATGGAGATTGGCACCATGTTGCTGTAGTGTATAATGGAGGAAGTACTAGCCATAGCTTATATATTGATGGTGTTTCTGCTGCTTCTAGCAGTGCTGCACCAAGTTCTGTTCCTACACATATAGGATCAGGAGGAATTGGCGGTGTACAGAAAAAAGATAGTTATGGAGAAACCGCAAATAATTTTTATACAGGAAAAATGGATGCAGCGGTTGTTTATGATTTTGCACTTTCTGCAGCGCAAGTTATCACGTCAGGGTGTCTTCCAGATCCTAATCCATCAGAATGTACATATGCTGTTATCAACTCAGAAGATTTTGAATCCGGGTGGGGAGTATGGTCAGGTGGTGGATCTGATGCAAGAAGAAGTTCTAGCGATGCAGCGTATGCAAATTCGGGAACATACTGTATACGATTACGAGATAATACATCTACATCAGTAATGACTACTTTTAATTTTGATATGACAAGCTATGAAGAATTGACGATTGATTTCTCATATTACTGTAGAAGTATGGATAATAATAATGAAGATTTCTGGTTGCAGATATCAACAGATGGCGGAGCTAATTTTACTACGGTAGAAGAGTGGAACCAGTCTGATGAATTTGTAAACAATCAACGTTATAATGATCAGGTGGTAATCCCAGGTCCTTTTACTGCAACTACTCAAATTCGATTTAGAGCAGATGCATCTGGTAATTCAGATTGGGTATATATAGATGATGTGGTAATTAATGGATGCAGTACCCCTAACGCTTCGATGACCAGTACAACAATGGTTAATGATGTAAATACAGAAGCAGAAGTACAATCCGAAACACAAGCAGATGAGCAAGCATTAGAAGAAGAAATGATATCTAAAGAAGATATGTTTTCGATATATCCAAATCCATTTGGAAACCAGATATATATTACTTCAAAACAAAGTAGTGATCAAAATACAGAAGTAGAAATATTTAATAATTTAGGACAATCAATATTCTTGAAATCATACACAAATCAAGAAAGAATTAAAGTGCCTACTCAAGATTTATCTACAGGTCAGTATTTTATAAAAATAAGTGTTGGTGATACTATAATTCAAAAGCGATTAATCAAGATGTAATGTTAAATTATATCATGATCACATGACTAGTAAGGTAAGAGTGTGAAGTAAAAGAGGTTATCAAATTGATAACCTCTTTTTTTATATAATAATTGGGCTTCTCAATACATAATCAAGGTTAAATAAGTATTGATTATTTTTTTAGAAACCATAATGTGAATTTGTGAGATTTTCTCAAAAACCTGTCTTTCGTCCTTAAAATTGATGATTTCAACCTATTTTTATGGTAAAACCGTAATTATTTTGGTGTTTTAAAATATTCATAATCAAAGTTTTATGTATACATTTATAATGTTAATAAATGTACAACGTAAACACATTACTTAAAAATAGATATCGCTTATAAAAAAAATTACACCAGACATTTTATTTCTTACCCCTCTATGTCTCAAATGTGTTCTTTTTTGATGGCTATTTTAGATAGAAAATTACAGTAATATAGCTGTGATATAGTATGATATTTATTTGCCCGTAGATATTATAATTAGTGAACTTTAATCGATAAAATAAATAGCTTATGGATAACACTACTTTTATTTCTTTCATAAAACGTGTGACGATGTTTTTCTCGTCTGATTTTCTTATAAGCAAAATATATAATACCATTTTGAAAGCACAATACATGTGATTTCAGAATCTGTTAATAAATGACATTTTGTTGTATAGGGATGTGAAAAGAAAAGATGTTTTTTATTTGATAATATGCATACATGAGAATATAGAATAACAATCCCGGAATTGTAAAACTTTTGGCGAGCCGCCAATTCCAGGGATCTGAATAACGATCAATTTAATATTAAATCAACCATTATGAGGTTTTATTTTTTTGCATCAACAGATGTACAAAGGTCTTCTTCTATAAAAGATAATTTTTCTGGTATCTATACGAATTATGTTCGAAAAATAGATACACTATCCAACTATAACATCATAATTTTGATGGGAGTGATTACTCTTCTATTGGTATTATATTCATTTATAGCATACTCATTTTTAAAGTCTTCTTCTGCTCTCTTACTTAAAAATAATAATCATGCCAAGATACATATAGAAAATAGTACAGCTCATAATTATAGTATAGATTCTCATATATACACGTTTACACATAAAAATAATATATGCAGTACTACTCATACCTCAAAAAATAGTGTAGTAAGTACTATTCATAGTTCTTTTCAGAAATATGTAAAGCCAATTCAACAAGATTATACATTATTACAGATTTCTAAAAGTAGAGTAGGTATAGATTCTAATAAATCTCTTCAGAATAATAAAACAATTTTATCATAATAGCTTATGAAAATCAATACACGATTCTTATTTCTAATACAACTCATATTTACCTTGATAAATAGATTGTTAGGTTTTTGTAGAGTAGAAAAAAATGCTTTTATACATAAAAAAAGTAACAATTTATCTATAGTATATGGTGTGATCTTTATGCTGATCGGTTCTTTTGGATATGGTCAGTTTAGTTGTCCTTCCACATTCTATCAGGTCATTAGTGGAGAATTAAAAAGTTATGATGCGGTTACAGGAGAATATTCGGCACCGATTAGCACGAATGATCTCTATAATGCTACAGGATATAATCCAGTTGATAATTTTGTATATGCTATAGGAAAAGCAGGTACCATAAATGGGCATTTGATTCGTATTGATTCAGATGGATCAATAGCCGATCTTGGAGCGTTAACCAATATGGGATCTGGCGGTATATCGGGAGATGTTGATGACAGTGATAATTTATGGATCAATAGGGGTGATCATTATGACAGGATCGAAAACCTGTCAACCCTTCCGATAGGAGGGTCCCCTGCGGTTATAACAGTTATTTTTACCGGTCCGACTAGCGAAGTTAATGATGTTGTTCATATTAATAGAAAACTATATGGGGTCAATAAAACTGCAGAGCTAGTTATATGGGATCTGGATACATCAATCAAAACGGTAGTAGGAGGTTTAAGTACCCCAACTACAACTCTTGGTTTTGGAGCGGCATTTACCGATGATAAGGATCGTTTGTATGTATCGTATAATGATGGTGGATTGTATTTGATTAATGATTATACAACAGGAACACCAACATCATCATTTTTGAATTCTACAGCTACTACAACCAGTAATGATGGGTTTTCATGCCCCTCGGCACCTTCACCTATAGATCAGGATGGTGATGATATATTAGATCCTTTAGATTTAGATGTAGATGGTGATGGTTTAACAAATACAGACGAATCTCCATCTGATCCTTTTGCTGATGTAGATGGAGATATGGTTTTTGCATATTTAGATGATGATGATGCAGATGGAGCAACAGGTAATGTAGATGGGGTTATTGAAACTGCTTTTGATACCGATGGAGATGGAGTTCCCGATTTTTTTGATCTTGATAGTGATAATGACGGGATTTATGATGTGGTTGAAGCGGGACATGGTTTACCACATACCAATGGTAGGATTACCGGTCAGGATACAGGAGCAGGTACAAATGGGCTTTTCGATGGTCTGGAAACTATAGTAGATTCTGGTATAATTAATTATACAATAGCAGATACAGATACGGTAGGAAATTCTAATTTTCAATCTACAAATAGTGATGGAGATTCGTGTAGTGATGTACGAGAGGCTGGTTTTACAGATGAAAGTAGTGACGGCATTTTAGGGCCTATTGTCGTAACCGTTAATGAAGACGGAGTAGTGACTAGTGCAATAGATGGGTATACCACTCCAAATGCAGATTATATTAATGGTGGAGTAGTATCAGCAGCATGCTCGCTTACTCCATTTAGTTGCCCTCAAAACTTTTTTCAAATTATCTCTGGAGAGTTAAAAAGTTACGATGCCATAACAGGAGAATATTCTGATCCCATTGCAGTGAGTCAATTATATAACGCAACAGGGTATAATAGAATTGATAATTATGTGTATGCTATTGGTAAAGGAGGAGGTTCAAGCCCTATTAATAATCATTTACTTCGTATAGGAGTGGATGGAGCTTTTCAGGATTTAGGAGCATTAACTAATATGAGCGGTGGCGGTATATCCGGAGACGTAGATGATAGTGATAACCTATGGATTAATCGAGGAAAACATTATGATAAAATAGAAAATTTATCCACCTTACCGGCTGGAGGTTCACCTGCAGTAGTTACGGTTGCTTTTACAGGAGGAACAAATAAAAATACTAATGATGTAGTTTTTATCAACGGAAAATTATACGGTGTTAGTAACAATAATAGATTAATTAATTGGGATCTTACTTCACTTGTTAAAACAGAAGTTTCAGGTTTGGGAACTCCTACAGCAACCAATTTTGGAGCTGCATTTACTGATGCAGAAAACCGCTTATATGTTTCCTATAATAATGGAGGGATGTATCTGGTTAACGATTATACCACAGCAACACCTTCTGTAACACTTTTAAATAATACAATTGCCACAACCAGTAATGATGGATTTGCTTGCCCTACCGCATCTTCTGCTTTTGATCTGGATGGCGATCTCGTTTTAGATCCATGGGATCTGGATGTAGATAATGACGGGATTCCTAATTTAAATGAGTCCCCATCTGATCCCTTTGCAGATGGAGATACAGATAATATCTTTGCTTATCTTGATGATAATGATGCCGATGCAGGAACAGGGAATGCAGATGGAGCAGTCGAAACTGCTTTTGATACCGATGGAGATGGAGTCCCCGATTTTTATGATCTGGATAGTGATAATGATGGTATCTACGATGCTATAGAATCAGGTCATGGATTTGCTACCAGTAATGGAAGAATTAATGGAGCCGATACGGGATCAGGAAATAATGGGCTTTTCGATAGTATAGAAACGGTTGCAGAATCCGGAGTACTTAATTATACAATAACAAACACAGATGCAGCTGGAGATGCAGATTTTGAATCTTTAGATAGTGATGCAGATGGTTGTAGTGACGCTAATGAAGCATACAATGATTGGAATGCCGATGGCGCTAATGGAGGTGTTTATAATCCATGGAATGCAGCTACAGAACCACTAACAGTATCTACAGGTGCTGTTAATTCTAATGGATTAGTGGTTGCAGCAGCATATAATACAGGAGTAGTAGCCGCAGTAACAAATAATGCGGTATCTACCGGTTGTGAAGATGGTGATGGTATTGTAGGAACAGTAGAAGATGAAGGACCTAATGGAGGAGATGGAAATGGAGATGGAATATTAGATTCTTCACAAGGAAATGTAGTCTCTATACCAATAGCAGATGGTACAGGATATGTAACAATCGAAACTACTGGAGTTTGTTTTCAGATCGCTAGTATAAGCACTGTTTTAGAATCTGAGCTGGCTGCAAATGATGCAACACATCATTACCCATATGGATTGGTAGACTTTACTTTAGATTGTATAACACCGGGAGATGATGTAACTGTAACCTATTATTGGCATATTACTAATTCTTTAGCAGGTTTTACATATCGTAAATATGGTCCGAATACACCTGGAGGAGCATCAGATATATATCAAGATTTTACAACTACATTAAATACAACTACAATAGGAGGGAGAACAATTGCTACGGCTTCCTATAATCTTACAGATGGTGTTTTTGGTGATGATACGGTCTCAGATGGGCAAATTATTGATCCTGCCGGACCTGGGGTTTTAACCGTAAATTCAGATAGTGATGGTATTATGGATTCTGTTGATTTAGATGATGATAATGACGGAATTCTGGATAGAGATGAATGTGATCTGGGAGGAGGAACATTTGGAGTTGAATTGGTAGATGATGCAAATACAACTTTTGAAATTACAGCACAAAATAATGCTACTACCTTAGCTAACTTATTATTTGCTCCTAATTCTGATCTTACCTTGGTATCAGCTACAGTCAATGAAGGTAGTGGAGCAGTAGCGCAAATAGGAACATTTAATGACGGTGATCGGGTAACAAGTAGTGGAGGAGCTTTAAATGCATTTCTTGGATTTGATAGAGGAATTATCTTTTCTTCAGGTAATATTCTTGAATTAGATGATAATTTATCTAATCAATTCTCTTCCCCTAATGCATTAGGAGATGGGATTAATGGCACTGGTGCTGCCGGAGGAGGTAAAGATGCCGATTTTGGTGGAGGAAGTGCAGAATTTGATGTTGCCAGCCTTGAAATAGTAGTTAATATTCCCGCAGAAACAGTGATCTCAGGTCAGTTTGTTTTCGCTTCAGAAGAATATAACGATTATGTGAATTCTGGCCTAAACGATGCTCCCAAAATTTTTATTAACGGAACCAATTTAGCATTAACACCTTCTGGTGCACAATTAAGTATAGATACCGTAAATAATACAGTAGATAGCGGATCATATGTTGATAATGAAACTGACCCTACAGCCGTTAATATTGAAGCAGATGGTTTTACTTCTACCATAACTTTTTCTGCAGTGTTAAATGCAGGAAATAATACAATTAAAATAGGAGTTGCTGATAACGGAGATAATCTTTATGACTCCTGGTTAGCTTTTAAAGCAAATTCTTTTGCCTTATGTTTTGATAGAGATACTGATGGTGATAATATTGTAGATCGTTTGGATTTAGATAGTGATAATGATGGAATTTATGATGCTGTCGAAGCGGGGCATAACCAAACACATGTAAATGGAGTTGTATCTGGAGCTATTGGTGGAGATGGAGTACCAGATGCTGTTCAAGCATCGGGAAGTGAGAATAGCGGAACCATAAATTATACAGTTGCGGACAGTGATTCGGATAGTAATTATAATTTTTTAGAGTTAGATAGTGATGCAGATGGATGTGATGATGTTATTGAAGCAGGTTTTACCGATGGTGACACTAACGGATACTTGGGTAACGGTACTTTTGGTACTGGTCTTGCTGTAGACGGAAATGGAGTAGTAACTTCAGGAACTGATGGGTATACAGGTACTAATATCAATGTGACTACAGCCGGAGTTGCTCCATCAATTACGACACAACCATCCGATTCGACGATATGTCCAAGTGCAAATACAACGTTTACTGTTGTGACATCTAATGCAGATACCTATCAATGGCAATTGTTTAATGGTAGCACCTGGGATGATTTAACAGATACAGGAATTCATAGTACTACAACTACGGCTACATTAAACATTACAAATGCTTTGATAGCAGATAATGGTAATCAATATCGCGTTGTTGTTTCAAGCTCAACATATGTGTGTACTTCTGAAACTTCAATTTCTGTAACTCTTACTGTTGAAGATACTACTAATCCAACAATCACATGTCCGGCCACAGTAAATGTCAATGTAGACGCTGGTTTATGTACTGCGAGTAGTGTTGCTTTAGGCACACCAACCACGGGAGATAACTGTGCAGTAGCGAGTACGACTAACAATGCACCAACGATCTTCCCATTAGGAAACACCACAGTAACCTGGACAGTAACCGATAGTTCTGGAAATACAGCGACCTGTACCCAGACCGTAACAGTAACTGATAATATTGATCCAACAATCACATGTCCGGCCACAGTAAATGTCAATGTAGATGCTGGTTTATGTACAGCCAGTAGTGTTGCTTTAGGAACTCCGACTACCGGAGATAACTGTGCAGTAGCCAGTACGACCAACGATGCACCAACCATCTTCCCATTAGGAGATACGACAGTCACCTGGACAGTAACGGATAGTTCTGGAAATACAACGACCTGTACTCAGACGGTAACAGTAACCGATAATATTGATCCAACGATCACATGTCCGGCCACAGTAAATGTCAATGTAGACGCTGGTTTATGTACAGCGAGTAGTGTTGCTTTAGGCACACCAACCACGGGAGATAACTGTGCAGTAGCCAGTACCACCAATGATGCACCAACGATCTTCCCATTAGGAAACACCACAGTAACCTGGACAGTCACGGATAGTTCTGGTAATACAGCTACTTGTACACAAACGGTAACAGTAACCGATAATATTGATCCAACAATCACATGTCCAGCTACAGTAAATGTCAATGTAGACGCTGGTTTATGTACAGCCAGTAGTGTTGCTCTAGGCACCCCGACTACCGGAGATAACTGTGCAGTAGCCAGTACCACCAATGATGCACCAACGATTTTCCCATTAGGAGATACGACAGTCACCTGGACAGTAACGGATAGTTCTGGAAATACAGCGACCTGTACTCAGACGGTAACAGTAACTGATAATATTGATCCAACAATCACATGTCCAGCCACAGTAAATGTCAATGTAGATGCTGGTTTATGTACAGCCAGTAGTGTTGCTTTAGGTACACCAACCACGGGAGATAACTGTGCAGTAGCCAGTACGACCAACAATGCACCAACGATCTTCCCATTAGGAGATACGACAGTAACCTGGACAGTAACGGATAGTTCTGGAAATACAGCGACCTGTACCCAGACGGTAACAGTAACCGATAATATTGATCCAACGATCACATGTCCGGCCACAGTAAATGTCAATGTAGACGCTGGTTTATGTACAGCCAGTAGTGTTGCTTTAGGAACTCCGACTACCGGAGATAACTGTGCAGTAGCCAGTACCACCAACAATGCACCAACGATCTTCCCATTAGGAGATACGACAGTAACCTGGACAGTAACGGATAGTTCTGGAAATACAGCGACCTGTACCCAGACGGTAACAGTAACCGATAATATTGATCCAACAATCACATGTCCGGCCACAGTAAATGTCAATGTAGATGCTGGTTTATGTACAGCCAGTAGTGTGGCTTTAGGCACTCCAACTACGGGAGATAACTGTGCAGTAGCCAGTACGACCAATGATGCACCAACCATCTTCCCATTAGGAAACACCACAGTGACCTGGACAGTAACCGATAGTTCTGGAAATACAACAACCTGTACTCAGACGGTAACAGTAACCGATAATATTGATCCAACAATCACATGTCCAGCCACAGTAAATGTCAATGTAGACGCTGGTTTATGTACTGCAAGTAGTGTTGCTTTAGGTACACCAATCACGGGAGATAACTGTGCAGTAGCCAGTACCACCAACAATGCACCAACCATCTTCCCATTAGGAGATACCACAGTCACCTGGACGGTAACGGATAGTTCTGGAAATACAGCGACCTGTACTCAGACCGTAACAGTAACTGATAATATTGATCCAACAATCACATGTCCAGCCACAGTAAATGTCAATGTAGACGCTGGTTTATGTACTGCAAGTAGTGTTGCTCTAGGCACCCCGACTACCGGAGATAACTGTGCAGTAGCCAGTACCACCAACAATGCACCAACGATCTTCCCATTAGGAAACACCACAGTAACCTGGACAGTCACGGATAGTTCTGGAAATACAGCGACCTGTACCCAGACGGTAACAGTAACCGATAATATTGATCCAACGATCACATGTCCGGCCACAGTAAATGTCAATGTAGATGCTGGTTTATGTACAGCCAGTAGTGTTGCTTTAGGTACACCAACCACGGGAGATAACTGTGCAGTAGCCAGTACGACCAACGATGCACCAACGATCTTCCCATTAGGAGATACGACAGTCACCTGGACAGTAACGGATAGTTCTGGAAATACAGCGACCTGTACTCAGACGGTAACAGTAACTGATAATATTGATCCAACAATCACATGTCCAGCCACAGTAAATGTCAATGTAGATGCTGGTTTATGTACAGCCAGTAGTGTTGCTTTAGGTACACCAACCACGGGAGATAACTGTGCAGTAGCCAGTACGACCAACGATGCACCAACGATCTTCCCATTAGGAGATACCACAGTCACCTGGACAGTAACGGATAGTTCTGGAAATACAGCGACCTGTACTCAGACGGTAACAGTAACTGATAATATTGATCCAACAATCACATGTCCAGCCACAGTAAATGTCAATGTAGATGCTGGTTTATGTACAGCCAGTAGTGTTGCTTTAGGTACACCAACCACGGGAGATAACTGTGCAGTAGCCAGTACGACCAACAATGCACCAACGATCTTCCCATTAGGAGATACGACAGTCACCTGGACAGTAACGGATAGTTCTGGAAATACAACAACCTGTACCCAGACGGTAACAGTAACCGATAATATTGATCCAACGATCACATGTCCAGCTACAGTAAATGTCAATGTTGATGCTGGTTTATGTACAGCCAGTAGTGTTGCTTTAGGAACACCAACTACGGGAGATAACTGTGCAGTAGCCAGTACGACCAACGATGCACCAACGATCTTCCCATTAGGAAACACCACAGTCACCTGGACGGTAACGGATAGTTCTGGAAATACAGCTACTTGTACACAAACGGTAACAGTAACCGATAATATTGATCCAACGATCACATGTCCAGCTACAGTAAATGTCAATGTAGATGCTGGTTTATGTACAGCCAGTAGTGTTGCTTTAGGCACACCAACCACGGGAGATAACTGTGCAGTAGCCAGTACCACCAACGATGCACCAACGATCTTCCCATTAGGAGATACCACAGTAACCTGGACAGTAACCGATAGTTCTGGAAATACAGCTACTTGTACTCAGACCGTAACAGTAACTGATAATATTGATCCAACAATCACATGTCCGGCTACAGTAAATGTCAATGTAGATGCCGGTTTATGTACAGCCAGTAGTGTTGCTTTAGGAACTCCGACTACCGGAGATAACTGTGCAGTGGCGAGTACCACCAACAATGCACCAACCATCTTCCCATTAGGAGATACCACAGTAACCTGGACGGTAACGGATAGTTCTGGTAATACAGCTACTTGTACTCAGACGGTAACAGTAACTGATAATATTGATCCAACAATCACATGTCCGGCCACAGTAAATGTCAATGTAGACGCTGGTTTATGTACTGCGAGTAGTGTTGCTTTAGGCACACCAACCACGGGAGATAACTGTGCAGTAGCGAGTACGACTAACAATGCACCAACGATCTTCCCATTAGGAAACACCACAGTAACCTGGACAGTAACCGATAGTTCTGGAAATACAGCGACCTGTACCCAGACCGTAACAGTAACTGATAATATTGATCCAACAATCACATGTCCGGCCACAGTAAATGTCAATGTAGATGCTGGTTTATGTACAGCCAGTAGTGTTGCTTTAGGAACTCCGACTACCGGAGATAACTGTGCAGTAGCCAGTACCACCAACGATGCACCAACGATCTTCCCATTAGGAGATACGACAGTAACCTGGACAGTAACGGATAGTTCTGGAAATACAACAACCTGTACCCAGACGGTAACAGTAACCGATAATATTGATCCAACGATCACATGTCCAGCTACAGTAAATGTAAATGTTGATGCTGGACTATGTACCGCGAGTAGTGTTGCTTTAGGTACACCAACCACGGGAGATAACTGTGCAGTAGCCAGTACGACCAACGATGCACCAACGATCTTCCCATTAGGAGATACCACAGTCACCTGGACGGTAACGGATAGTTCTGGAAATACAACAACCTGTACCCAGACCGTAACAGTAACTGATAATATTGATCCAACAATCACATGTCCGGCCACAGTAAATGTCAATGTAGATGCTGGTTTATGTACTGCGAGTAGTGTTGCTTTAGGAACTCCGACTACCGGAGATAACTGTGCAGTAGCCAGTACCACCAACAATGCACCAACGATCTTCTCATTAGGAGATACGACAGTAACCTGGACAGTAACGGATAGTTCTGGAAATACAGCGACCTGTACCCAGACGGTAACAGTAACCGATAATATTGATCCAACAATCACATGTCCGGCCACAGTAAATGTCAATGTAGATGCTGGTTTATGTACTGCGAGTAGTGTTGCTTTAGGAACTCCGACTACCGGAGATAACTGTGCAGTAGCCAGTACCACCAACGATGCACCAACGATCTTCCCATTAGGAGATACGACAGTCACCTGGACAGTAACGGATAGTTCTGGAAATACAGCAACCTGTACTCAGACGGTAACAGTAACCGATAATATTGATCCAACAATCACATGTCCAGCCACAGTAAATGTCAATGTAGATGCTGGTTTATGTACAGCCAGTAGTGTTGCTTTAGGAACTCCGACTACCGGAGATAACTGTGCAGTAGCCAGTACCACCAACAATGCACCAACCATCTTCCCATTAGGAGATACCACAGTCACCTGGACGGTAACGGATAGTTCTGGAAATACAGCGACCTGTACTCAGACGGTAACAGTAACCGATAACATTGATCCAACGATCACATGTCCGGCTACAGTAAATGTAAATGTAGATGCTGGTTTATGTACCGCAAGTAGTGTTGCTTTAGGAACACCAACTACCGGAGATAACTGTGCAGTAGCCAGTACCACCAACGATGCACCAACCATCTTCCCATTAGGAGATACCACAGTGACCTGGACGGTAACCGATAGTTCTGGAAATACAGCAACCTGTACTCAAACGGTAACCGTAACCGATAACATTGATCCAACAATCACATGTCCGGCTACAGTAAATGTCAATGTAGATGCTGGTTTATGTACCGCGAGTAGTGTGGCTTTAGGTACCCCGACTACCGGAGATAATTGTGCAGTAGCCAGTACGACCAACGATGCACCAACCATCTTCCCATTAGGAGATACCACAGTCACCTGGACAGTAACCGATAGTTCTGGAAATACAGCGACCTGTACTCAAACGGTAACAGTAACCGATAACATTGATCCAACGATCACATGTCCAGCTACAGTAAATGTCAATGTAGATGCCGGTTTATGTACAGCCAGTAGTGTTGCTTTAGGTACCCCGACTACCGGAGATAATTGTGCAGTAGCCAGTACGACCAACGATGCACCAACCATCTTCCCATTAGGAGATACCACAGTGACCTGGACGGTAACCGATAGTTCTGGAAATACAGCGACCTGTACTCAGACGGTAACAGTAACCGATAACATTGATCCAACGATCACATGTCCAGCTACAGTAAATGTAAATGTAGATGCCGGTTTATGTACAGCCAGTAGTGTTGCTCTAGGAACACCAACTACCGGAGATAACTGTGCAGTAGCCAGTACCACCAACGATGCACCAACCATCTTCCCATTAGGAGATACCACAGTGACCTGGACGGTAACCGATAGTTCTGGAAATACAGCGACCTGTACTCAGACGGTAACAGTAACCGATAACATTGATCCAACGATCACATGTCCAGCCACAGTAAATGTCAATGTTGATGCTGGTTTATGTACAGCCAGTAGTGTGGCTTTAGGTACCCCGACTACCGGAGATAACTGTGCAGTAGCCAGTACGACCAACAATGCACCAACCATCTTCCCATTAGGAGATACCACAGTGACCTGGACGGTAACCGACAGTTCTGGAAATACAGCGACCTGTACTCAGACGGTAACAGTAACCGATAACATTGATCCAACAATCACATGTCCGGCTACAGTAAATGTCAATGTAGATGCTGGTTTATGTACCGCGAGTAGTGTTGCTTTAGGAACACCAACTACCGGAGATAACTGTGCAGTAGCCAGTACCACCAACGATGCACCAACCATCTTCCCATTAGGAGATACCACAGTGACCTGGACGGTAACCGACAGTTCTGGAAATACAGCGACCTGTACTCAGACGGTAACAGTAACCGATAACATTGATCCAACAATCACATGTCCAGCTACAGTAAATGTAAATGTTGATGCCGGTTTATGTACAGCCAGTAGTGTTGCTCTAGGAACACCAACTACCGGAGATAACTGTGCAGTAGCCAGTACGACTAACGATGCACCAACCATCTTCCCATTAGGAGATACCACAGTGACCTGGACGGTAACAGATAGTTCTGGCAATACAGCGACCTGTACTCAAACGGTAACAGTAACCGATAACATTGATCCAACAATCAGTTGCCCAGCCACAGTAAATGTCAATGTTGATGCTGGTTTATGTACCGCGAGTAGTGTGGCTCTAGGAACACCAACTACCGGAGATAACTGTGCAGTAGCCAGTACGACCAACAATGCACCAACCATCTTCCCATTAGGAGATACCACAGTGACCTGGACGGTAACCGACAGTTCTGGAAATACAGCGACCTGTACTCAGACGGTAACAGTAACCGATAACATTGATCCAACAATCACATGTCCGGCTACAGTAAATGTCAATGTAGATGCTGGTTTATGTACCGCGAGTAGTGTTGCTTTAGGAACACCAACTACCGGAGATAACTGTGCAGTAGCCAGTACCACCAACGATGCACCAACCATCTTCCCATTAGGAGATACCACAGTGACCTGGACGGTAACGGATAGTTCTGGTAATACAGCGACCTGTACTCAAACGGTAACAGTAACCGATAACATTGATCCAACAATCACATGTCCGGCTACAGTAAATGTCAATGTAGATGCTGGTTTATGTACTGCAAGTAGTGTTGCTTTAGGCACCCCGACTACCGGAGATAATTGTGCAGTAGCCAGTACAACCAACGATGCACCAACCATCTTCCCATTAGGAGATACCACAGTCACCTGGACAGTAACGGACAGTTCTGGAAATACAGCGACCTGTACTCAAACGGTAACCGTAACCGATAACATTGATCCAACGATCACATGTCCGGCTACAGTAAATGTCAATGTAGATGCTGGTTTATGTACCGCGAGTAGTGTTGCTTTAGGAACACCAACTACCGGAGATAACTGTGCAGTAGCCAGTACCACCAACGATGCACCAACCATCTTCCCATTAGGAGATACCACAGTAACCTGGACGGTAACAGACAGTTCTGGCAATACAGCGACCTGTACTCAAACGGTAACAGTAACGGATAATGAAGCTCCAGTAGCAAATGTTAATCCATTAGCTGATGTAATAGGAGAGTGTACTGCTACAGTAATAGCTCCAACGGCGACAGATAATTGTGGAGGAATAATAACCGCAACCACTACCGATCCTACAAGTTATACAGTGATCGGAACGTATACGATTACCTGGACTTATGATGATGGTAATGGTAATACAAGCCAGCAAACACAAACGGTAATTGTACAAGATACGGGTATTCCGGTTCCAGATGTTAATCCATTACCTGATGTAGTAGGAGAGTGTATTGCAACAATAACTACTATTCCTACAGCGACAGATGGATGTGGAGGAGCTACAACAATAAATGGGACAACTACGGACCCTTTAACATATACAACACAAGGAACTTTTACAGTAACTTGGAATTATGATGATGGTAATGGTAATGTCGTTCAACAGATACAAACTGTTATTGTTGATGATACTATTGATCCAACAATAGTATGTCCTGCAGATGTGAGTGTAAATGTAGACGCAGGCTTATGTACTGCGAGTAGTGTTGCTTTAGGTACACCAACTACTTCAGATAACTGTGCAGTAGCCAGTACGACCAACGATGCACCAACCATCTTCCCATTAGGAGATACCACAGTGACCTGGACGGTAACAGACAGTTCTGGAAATACCGCAACCTGTACTCAAACGGTAACAGTAACCGATAATATCAATCCAACAATCAGTTGCCCAGCTACAGTAAATGTAAATGTAGATGCCGGTTTATGTACTGCAAGTAGTGTTGCTTTAGGAACTCCAACTACCGGAGATAATTGTGCAGTGGCGAGTACCACCAACAATGCACCAACCATTTTCCCATTAGGAGATACCACAGTCACCTGGACGGTAACGGATAGTTCTGGAAATACAGCGACCTGTACTCAAACGGTAACCGTAACTGATAACATTGATCCAACAATTACATGTCCAACCACAGTAAATGTAAATGTAGATGCCGGTTTATGTACAGCGAGTAGTGTTGCTCTAGGTACACCAACCACGGGAGATAATTGTGCAGTAGCCAGTACGACCAACGATGCACCAACCATCTTCCCATTAGGAGATACCACAGTCACCTGGACAGTAACGGATAGTTCTGGAAATACAGCGACCTGTACTCAAACGGTAACCGTAACTGATAATATCAATCCAACGATCACATGTCCAGCTACAGTAAATGTCAATGTAGATGCCGGTTTATGTACCGCAAGTAGTGTTGCTTTAGGTACACCAACTACCGGAGATAACTGTGCAGTAGCGAGTACCACTAACGATGCACCAACCATCTTCCCATTAGGAGATACCACAGTAACCTGGACGGTAACAGACAGTTCCGGTAATACAGCGACCTGTACTCAAACGGTAACCGTAACCGATAACATCAATCCAACAATCAGTTGCCCAGCCACAGTAAATGTCAATGTAGATGCCGGTTTATGTACCGCGAGTAGTGTTGCTTTAGGTACACCAACTACCGGAGATAACTGTGCAGTAGCGAGTACCACTAACAATGCACCAACCATCTTCCCATTAGGAGATACCACAGTAACCTGGACGGTAACCGATAGTTCCGGTAATACAGCGACCTGTACCCAGATCGTAACAGTAATTGATAATATAGATCCTGTAGTTACTGGTTGTCCATCAGATATAGTTCAGAATGCAAATGTTAATACATGTAATACTGTTGTTAGTTGGACACCACCTACTGCAACCGATAATTGTACAAATCCATTAATTGTTAGTAGCACACATAACCCAGGTGATGTATTCCCAGTAGGAACAACCACAGTAATTTATACATTTAGTGATGCTTCTGGAAATAGTGATACGTGTACTTTTGATATAGTTGTACCAACTGTAGCAGTAGCTAATAATGATATTATAGTTATTAATGGAACTACAGGAGGCGACTCTGTTAATATAGTAGAAGCTAATGATCTATTGGATTGTAGTCCTGTTATATTAGGAACAAATGTTGTTATAACGGGAGTTACAGATTCTGATTCTGGGGATGGTGTTAGCCTAGATCCGATAACAGGGATAGTAACGGTATTGCCAAATACAATGCCAGGAGAGTATATCATAAATTATACCTTATGTAGTGTTACTACTCCTGTGGTATGTGATGATGCTATAGCAGTTATTTCAGTAGTAATAGCCAATGATATTTCCAATCTGGCATTAACCAAGACAGCTTCATATGTAGATGTGAATGGCGATGATATTCCTAATGAAGGAGATGAGATACAATATACCTTTACTATAGAAAATACAGGTAATGTAGATATTACTAATATTGTTCTTAATGACCCATTACCAGGAATTGTAGTAGTAGGCGACCCGATTGATTTAGTTCCTGGAGAAACAGATACTGATAGTTTTACAGCAACATATGTTCTAACAGAGGAGGATATAAGGTCTGGTAGCGTATCCAATCAAGCTACTGTGATTGGTCAGAATCCAAATGGTCTGGATATATCTGATCTATCTGATGATCCATTAAATGATACCAATATTGATTTAGATAATGATGGTGATTTTGAAGACGAGACAGTATTTATAATCGTACCTGAAGATATCATTATATATACAGGGATTACTCCAAATGGAGATGGTATTAATGATGAGTTTAGGATCATGGGACTAAGTGATTTTCCTAAAAACACACTACAGATATTTAATCGTTGGGGAGTTAAGGTATTTGAACAAGATGGGTATGAACAACCAGGAGTAAGATTTTTTAAAGGAGCCTCTAGTGGAAGACAAACTATAAATGGAAAAGAAGAATTACCTGTAGGGACCTATTATTATGTCTTGGAATATGAAAATGCTAGTGGAGTCCATAAATCTAGAGCTGGATACCTATATATTAATAGATAATCAACCAAAATTTAAATTCCCACGAGTGTTTAGATACTTGTGGGTTGGGTTAAATTAAAATAGTTCTATTAAAGCGGATGAAAAAAATAAGAATAATAGTTGTGACATCGTTTTTGAGCATTATGTTTTTTAACAGTTATGCAAAACAAGATGCTCAGTACACTCAGTATATGTATAACACTATAAGTGTTAATCCTGCCTATGCTGGTAGTCGAGGGGTAATGAGTATTATGGGACTTCATCGTAGTCAGTGGGTTGGTTTAGATGGAGCTCCCCGAACCCAGACACTTACCCTTAATACCCCAATTGGGGGTAATGAACGTGTTGGTTTAGGATTATCTATAGTTAATGATGAGATTGGCCCTACAAGTGAGACTTATTTTGATATTGATTTTTCATACACGATTCCTACTTCAGAAACAGGTAAATTAAGCTTAGGTATAAAAGCGGGAGGTCATTTACTGAATGTTGATTTTCAAAAACTATCACAATTCAATACCAATGATGCATTATTTGAGAATAATATAGACAATAAGTTTAGTCCTAATGTTGGAGTTGGAGTTTATTATCATACCGATAAGTTTTATGTAGGTTTAAGTGCTCCCAATTTATTAGAAACGGATCATTTTGATGAGAGTACAACTACAAGTAATAGCGATGCAGTTAGTTTTCTGGCAGAGGAGCGTGTTAATTATTATTTAATAGCAGGTCATGTTTTTGATTTGAGTGATGATGTAAAGTTTAAGCCAGCAGTTTTAGGTAAATTGGTGTTCGGAGCGCCATTACAAGTTGATATTTCAGCTAATTTTTTATTGTATGATCGTTTGACATTGGGAGCTGCTTATCGTTGGAGTGCAGCCTTAAGTGGTACAATAGGGTTTCAGATCTCAGATGCATTAATGATTGGATTTGCATATGATCGAGAAACGACTGAGTTAGGTCAGAGTCAATTTAATGACGGAAGTTATGAGGTATTTCTCAGATTCGAACTCTTCAAAAAATACAATAGAATGCTAACACCTCGTTTCTTTTAACAAAAAAAGTGTTTAGTAAATGATATTAACATTTTTTTAATACTTTTTTTTTGATTTTAAGTACTGGTAATCAATATTTTATGATGAAAGAAAGGGGAAAACGTAATTATTTAAATGTTTTGACATAATGAAAATTACATATTTATGTATAAATTTATAATGTTGAGAAAAACACGGCGGAAGTCGATATTTTAAAATCATTGTTGCGTATATAAAAAAAATACATTAGATAAATATATTTCCAATTTCATCTTTTTGATGTACTTTCTTTTTATGGCACAATAATACTATGCTATAGTTAATTGCATTCCAGTGTTTTTCTTTCCAAATTCAATACATCTAAATTATTGATGTAGCATAATATTTATGAATAACATTACTTTTATTCTCTTATGTAGTATGAGTATTATTATCTATTTTAATTGGTAAGAGAATAGCGTTTTATGTTAAAAAAATCAAATTGAATGACGAATTTACAGTAACATATATAAAACCCCCTGACAATTATAAAACTTTTGGCGAGCCAGTAGTTGTGAGGATTTGAATAACGATAATTTTAAACTAAATCACCATTATGAGGTTTTCTTTTTTTATATCAAAAGATATATCTACTCTTATACAGAATATTTATACAAATTGCATTCAAAAGCAAGTTGATAATTCAACAAACAAATTACATAACATAGCTTTTAAGAAGAATGCTTTCCATTTTATTGGGAACATATTCTTTTATTGTACACTCCTTTTTAGAAACTTCTTCGGTACTAATAGAGAATTTCCTTATCGTGTTATTAAGAACAGTACAGAAATACATTGTAGTGAATATATTAATTGAAATTGTTTTGGTAGCTAACTTTCAAAAAGAGAGTTTGTTACAATAAATCACAGAATTTAATGAATATTTTGCAAACAGGGTGCGTTTCCGTTTGTCGATTAAAAATGTTCTTTTATCGATTAAACATGTCGATTCGTCTTTGTTTTTAGATTTTTTAACATAAAGCCATGTTAATTTGTAATGATTTTACCTATTAACTTTTGCGGTTTTATTTTAAATCGACTCAAAAAAATAATACAACCTATATTATCCTAAAATGTCTATGGAAACTCTTACTATTTTAAATTATATAAAACAAAAAAGAATCCAATCAGGATTAGTTTTTTTTATGTTTTTGTTTGCTGGATTAGGTTTTTCTTATGCGCAAGCATCATACACTACAAACCCTACAGCATTAGCAATTGCTACAGAATTACAAACGGCAGGTATCGTTATTAGCAATCCTGTTATAACTAAAGATACTTCGACTCAGTTAGGGATATTTTCAAATGGTATAGCTGATGCTAGTTTAAGTGTTGATGACGGGGTAGCTTTTACTACCTCATCTATAGCATCAGCTTTTGATAATCAGAATTCACTTACGGCTAATTCAGATGATTTTGAAGGAGGAATTACCTATGATGATGAAGATTTAGTAAATATAAATACAATCGCTAATCATGATGTTGTTGTTTTCGAGTTTGATTTTATAGCTCAACCTAATTACAAAGGTGTTTTAGTAGAGTATCAATTTGGGTCAGAAGAATACCCTGATTATGTAGGGTCGTCTTTTAATGATGTTTTTGGCTTTTTTGTATCTGATCCATCTGGATCAGATCCTAGTATACCAGATGGAGATGTAAATAATAATAATGTTTATGATTTTGGAGAAGTCCCAGCGTTAAATTTAGCAGTAGTTCCTGGTACTTCTAATCCTGTATCTATTAATAATGTAAATGCTGGCTTTAGAGGATCTTCTGGTGCAGCAGTAGATAATCCAACAATTTTTCCTGATTTAACTCAAGCAACTAATTATGTCAATAATGGTCATATACTCGATAATGACGCTGATCCTAATAATGCTGGCCCAGTTAATGATAATTCAGGAACTAAAACAATTCATATTGAATATAATGGAATAACTAAAAAGTTTGAATCGATTGTAAATCTAATGGTAGGAGTTACTTACCGTATGAAAATTGCCATAGCAGATGTAGGAGATTCATCCTATGATTCTGGGGTTTTTGTATCTAGTGTAGCTGGACTTCCAATTATTATAACAAGTGATGATTCAGGTGTTAGTACAACTTCAGGAGGTGTAGCGGTAGCTAATGTTTTGGTAAATGATGAAGTTGGAGGGGTAACAAATCCTCCTGTTGCCGATGTAGATTTAGTAGAAGTAAGTTCAACAAATCCAGGAGTAACTTTAAATACAAGCACAGGGGCAGTAAATGTAGCACCTGGTACACCTGCAGGCGAATACACATTAGTGTACAATACCTGTAAGCCATCTCCAACAAATTGCGATTCTTCAACAGTTACTGTAACTGTTTTATTAGATTCAGACGGTGATAGTATTGCAGATACTGCTGATCTAGACGACGATAATGATGGGATTTTAGATACCGTTGAGTATGCATGTCCTGGTGCTTCTCCATTTAATCTTCTTTGGGAGAATCAATCAGACCCAAATGGTAGTTTAGATTTTGATTTTATAGATATTGATGGTTCTGGAGTTAATTTAAATATTACATCGAGTTACAACGGAGGTGTTATAGCAGCTTCAGATTCTCCAGACTATAGCCCATCAGCAGGAGGTACCTTACAATTTGGTATGAATGGATCTGATATAAATGACGATACACAAAATTCAGTTTTCACGTTAACTTTTTCACAAGACGTACTAATTGGAAATCCATTTAATATCTATGATATAGATAGAAATGATGATGCTTTTCAGGATGCCATAAAAATTGAAGCTTTCGATGTTAATAATAACCCAGTTGCAATCTCAACAACCCTAGGTAGTGCTTTAGTTTTTAATAGCGAAGGTTTTATTGTTGATGAACTCGATACGGATGGCTCAGGAACTACAGATGCTACAAATATTGCAACGTTTTCTATTAATAACCCTATAAGATCTCTTGTTATAACTTATGATTTAGGAGATGGAGGTACACCACCAGGAGACACGGACCCTGGTAACCAAATAGTTTGGTTGGATGATTTTCAGAATATTACTGCTATATGCGATACAGATGGCGATAGTATTCCTGATTATTTAGATGTAGACGCAGATAATGATGGTATCTATGATGTAGTAGAATCAGGCGGAACCCCAAGTACTACAAACTTAGGGCAGGCAGATGGAGCAGTAGGTACTACGCCAACTACCAATGGTATACCAAGTTCTGCAGGAACAGGGACAACACCAACCAATACAGTAGGTACAAGTCCAGCAGATTACCTAAACACCGATAGTGATGACGATGGTTGTAACGATGCCAATGAAGCTTATAATACAAGTTATGCTAACTATCAAAGTTCACCAGCAGATTCTAATGCAGATGGAACCTATGGTGGTGTAGTGGATAATACAGGAGTTACTACAAACGGTGCTATTACAGGATTAACCTATACTACCGATGCTACCCGTTTAGGCAATGTAACCAATAATTCAGCTATTGTTTGTGAACCAGATTCTGATGGTGATGGTATTGCAGATAGTGCTGATTTAGATGATGATAATGATGGTATTTTAGATACAGAGGAATGTAGTTTAACAAGTTTAAATATAAACTGGGCAGATTTAGGGTTAACCGATGCAGGTATAAGTGCTTCAGGCGGACAAACTATAGCAGATATAGGAGCAGTATTATCTATCCCAGAATTAAACGGAGTGGGTGTTACGGTAAGATTTAATACCACAGGCCCCACATCTCCTACTTCCAATTTAGTTGGAAATGCAGGAAGTCCATGGTTAACAGTAGCCAATGCTGTTGGAGGAACACGAACTATAGAAGTATCGTTTACACAATCTTTTGAGAAAATAATGTTAATGTATGATGGCCAGTTTACTGATGGGGAATCTGTGAGTTATAGTCCAGCAGGAGGAGTTTTGTTACAACCAACATCACCACAAGCAGGTTTAACAATAACAGGTGATTCTGTTACGAATCCAGTAGGAGGAGCAGGAACAACAACAGTAGTTTTTCCACAATATGAAATAACAAATGGATCAGCTATAAATCTTACTGCAGCAATAGCATCTGGCGGATTAGTAACAGCATCTCAAAATGGTATATTATTACGTATACAATATAGAATTTGTGATGACGATGGAGATGGAATAGAAAACCGATTAGATGTAGACGCAGATAATGATGGTATCTATGATGTAGTAGAATCAGGCGGAACCCCAAGTACCACAAACTTAGGAGAAGCCGATGGAGCAGTAGGAACTACGCCAACTACCAGAGGAATACCAAGTTCTGCAGGAACAGGAACAACACCAACCAATACAGTAGGTACAAGTCCAGCAGATTACCTAAACACCGAAAGTGATGGTGATGGTTGTAACGATGCCAATGAAGCTTATAATACAAGTTATGCTAACTATCAAAGTTCACCAGCAGATTCTAATGCAGATGGTACCTATGGTGGAGTAGTGGATAATACAGGAGTTACTACAAACGGAGCCATTACAGGATTAACCTATACTACTGATGCTACCCGTTTAGGAAATGTTACTAATAGTACAACTAGTGTTTGCGAAGTCGATTCAGATGGCGATGGTATTCAGGATACAGCAGATTTAGACGATGATAATGATGGTATTTTAGATACAGAGGAATGTGGTTTAACAAGTTTAAATATAAACTGGGCAGATTTAGGGTTAACCGATGCAGGTATAAGTGCTTCAGGCGGACAAACTATAGCAGATATAGGAGCAGTATTATCTATCCCAGAATTAAACGGAGTGGGTGTTACGGTAAGATTTAATACCACAGGCCCCACATCTCCTACTTCCAATTTAGTTGGAAATGCAGGAAGTCCATGGTTAACAGTAGCCAATGCTGTTGGAGGAACACGAACTATAGAAGTATCGTTTACACAATCTTTTGAGAAAATAATGCTAATGTATGATGGCCAGTTTACTGATGGGGAATCTGTGAGTTATAGTCCAGCAGGAGGAGTTTTGTTACAACCAACATCACCACAAGCAGGTTTAACAATAACAGGTGATTCTGTTACGAATCCAGTAGGAGGAGCAGGAACAACAACAGTAGTTTTTCCACAATATGAAATAACAAATGGATCAGCTATAAATCTTACTGCAGCAATAGCATCTGGCGGATTAGTAACAGCATCTCAAAATGGTATATTATTACGTATACAATATAGAATTTGTGATGACGATGGAGATGGAATAGAAAACCGATTAGATGTAGACGCAGATAATGATGGTATCTATGATGTAGTAGAATCAGGCGGAACCCCAAGTACTACAAACTTAGGAGAAGCCGATGGAGCAGTAGGAACTACGCCAACTACCAGAGGAATACCAAGTTCTGCAGGAACAGGAACAACACCAACCAATACAGTAGGTACAAGTCCAGCAGATTACCTAAACACCGAAAGTGATGGTGATGGTTGTAACGATGCCAATGAAGCTTATAATACAAGTTATGCTAACTATCAAAGTTCACCAGCAGATTCTAATGCAGATGGAACCTATGGTGGTGTAGTGGATAACACAGGAGTTACTACAAACGGAGCCATTACAGGTTTAACCTATACTACCGATGTCACTCGTTTAGGGAATGTGACTAATAATACAGCTATTGTTTGTGAACCAGATTCTGATGGTGATGGTATTGTAGATAGTGCTGATTTAGATGATGATAATGATGGTATTAAAGATTTAGAAGAAAATTGTGAGGGATTTAGAGCACAGAATTCAAATGGATCTTGGATAGGAAATACAACAAGTACAGTAACATATACACTTCCAGGTTTTGTATCTCAAAGTAATACAATGAATACAAACGATGGGCAAACTCGTTATTATATTAATGATAACGGAGCAGGAACTAGGGTTGCTAAATCCGGTGATATTATATATACGGTTACTTTTTCCCCAGGAGTTCCTGCAAATGAAATAGGCTTCTACATTAATGATTTTGATGGTGTAAATTCTCCAGGCGGATCTTACATGATTACAGTAAATGGAGGAAGTGCACCACAAGGATTGTTTAGAAGAGCTGAATTATTTTCAAATAAAATGACCTATAATGTGTCTACAGGAACAATATCTAGTTTAGGAGATACAGTAAATAATCAAAGTATTATGTTAGTAGGTAATTCTACAACTCTTATTACAGAGCTGGTTGTTACTAGTTCAAATATTGGGCCTGGTGATAACGTGGCATATTCTATTTTTGGTGCATTAACTTGTGATACTGATGGCGATGGTATTGCAGATTATTTGGATTTAGATGCAGATAATGATGGAATTTATGATGTTGTTGAATCCGGAGGCATAGTAAGTTTGATTCCGGGACAAGAAGGTCGTCATATAGATGATGACAATAATATTAATAATGCAGCTACTAACGGGGTGCCTTCTTTTGCAAATGGAGGAGCAGGGAATACCCCAACAGATACAGGTAGTGATGGTAGTTTAGATTATTTAACTTTAGATAGTGATGGGGATAGTTGTAGTGATGCTAATGAAGCCTACGCTGATGCTAATGCCGATGGTGGTGATGGCGGAGTGTATAATCCTTCAAACACAGCGGCAGAACCTTTAACAGTAGGTGCAGGTACAGTAAATACGAATGGGTTAGTTGTGGCCGCAGCATATACTGATCCGGTAGATGGAGATACGAATTCAACAGATGATTATCAGCAAATCGGAGGTCCTGATGGAGATGGAGATGGTATATCAGATGCTTGCGATCCTACATTTGATGATAATGATGGTGATGGAATAGGTGATGCTGTTGATCTGGATGGTGATAATGATGGGATTCTGGATACAACAGAAAATACCTTAGGAGTAAACCCTTCTGCAGATGCAGATGCAGATGGGATACCCAATTATCAGGATTTTGATAATAATGGAAGTGCTACAGCTCCTGTATGTATAGATGGTAATCTAGATGGGATTTGTGATACATTGGATCCTGCTTTTGATTTTGATGGAGATGGAGTCTCTAATCATTTAGATTTAGACAGTGATAACGACGGAATCACAGACTTAATGGAGTCGGGACAGTTAGATAATGGAGCAGTAGATACAAATCAAGATGGTATTATAGATGGCTTACCTGCTGATTTTGGAGCTAATGGACTTGCTAATGCTATCGAATCAAATGATACTGACACTGCTACCACAGCAAATCCTACAAGTACAGATACAGATGGTAATGCAAACTATATAGATATAGACGCTGATGATGATGGTATTGTAGATAATATAGAAGGGCAATCTACTTCAGGATATCTTCCGCCAAGCGGAAATGATACCGATAATGATGGTATCGATGACCAATATGATGCAAATTGTACTATTGCCATATGCGGATTAAATGGAACTCCTATAACACCAGAAAATACAGATGGTCTTGCAGACGGTGCAGATTATATAGATTTGAACTCTGATGAAGATGGAGAAAGTGATACTATTGAAGCCTATGATAGTAATGATGATGGTGTAATAGATGCAACAGACACTATTGGAACCACTCCAGATTTAAGTCTATTGGGAACCGATAGTGATGGGGATGGGTTAGATGATGAATTTGATATAGATGGTGCGAGTACTACAAATGCTGGTGGATCAAATAATGGAGGGCAGACGGCCAATAACCCTTTTCCTGATACAGATAACCCAGGAGGAGATCCAGATTGGAGAGCTATTGATGATGCAGTGGACTTAGTAATTGCTAAGACTGTTGATAATGGTACTCCTAATGAAGGAAGTAATGTTACCTATACGATAACAGTAACTAATAATGGGGCTGCTCAAGCGACTAATGTAGTTCTTACAGATGTATTGCCAACAGGGGTAACTTATGTAAGTGATACCGGATCAGGAGCATATGTTTCAGCAACAGGAGTATGGACAGTTGGAACAATCAACAATACAGGTGTTGCTACACTTGATATTGTTGCTAGTGTTGATGTTGGTACAAGTGGAGATACGATTACTAATACCGTTACAGGAGTTAGTTTAGATCAAACAGATAATAATACGACACCTGATGATCCAAGTGAAGATATTGTAGTTAATAATGTGGTGGACTTAGTAGTTGCCAAGACAGTTGATAATGGTACTCCTAATGAAGGAAGTAATGTTACCTATACGATAACCGTGACTAACAATGGTCCTGCTCAAGCGACTAATGTAGTTCTTACAGATGTACTACCAGCAGGAGTAACCTTTGTTAGTGCTACTCCAGCAGCAGATTATAATGCTGCAGTAGGGGTATGGACAGTTGGTACGATCAATAGTACAGGAGTTGCTACACTTAATATTGTTGCTAGTGTTGATGTTGGTACAAGTGGAGATACGATTACTAATACTGTTACAGGAGTTAGTTTAGATCAAACAGATAATAATACGACACCTGATGATCCAAGTGAAGATATTGTAGTTAATAATGTGGTGGACTTAGTAGTTGCCAAGACAGTTGATAATGGTACTCCTAATGAAGGAAGTAATGTTACCTATACGATAACCGTGACTAACAATGGTCCTGCTCAAGCAACTAGTGTAGTTCTTACAGATGTACTGCCAACAGGGGTAACTTATGTAAGTGATACCGGATCAGGAGCGTATGTTTCAGCAACAGGCGTATGGACAGTTGGAACAATCAATAGTACAGGAGTTGCTACACTTAATATTGTAGCTAGTGTTGATGTTGGTACAAGTGGAGATACGATTACTAATACTGTTACAGGAGTTAGTTTAGATCAAACAGATAATAATACGACACCTGATGATCCAATTGAAAATATTGTAGTTAATAATGTGGTGGACTTAGTAGTTGCCAAGACAGTTGATAATGGTACTCCTAATGAAGGAAGTAATGTTACCTATACGATAACAGTAACTAACAATGGTCCTGCTCAAGCGACTAGTGTAGTTCTTACAGATGTATTGCCAACAGGGGTAACTTATGTAAGTGATACCGGATCAGGAGCGTATGTTTCAGCAACAGGCGTATGGACAGTTGGTACGATCAATAGTACAGGAGTTGCTACACTTAATATTGTAGCTAGTGTTGATGTTGGTACAAGTGGAGATACGATTACTAATACTGTTACAGGAGTTAGTTTAGATCAAACAGATAATAATACGACACCTGATGATCCAAGTGAAGATATTGTAGTGAATAATGTGGTGGACTTAGTAGTTGCCAAGACAGTTGATAATGGTACTCCTAATGAAGGAAGTAATGTTACCTATACGATAACAGTAACTAACAATGGTCCTGCTCAAGCGACTAGTGTAGTTCTTATAGATGTATTGCCAACAGGGGTAACTTATGTAAGTGATACCGGATCAGGAGCGTATGTTTCAGCAACAGGAGTATGGACAGTTGGTACGATCAATAGTACAGGAGTTGCTACACTTGATATTGTTGCTAGTGTTGATGTTGGTACAAGTGGAGATACGATTACTAATACTGTTACAGGAGTTAGTTTAGATCAAACAGATAATAATACGACACCTGATGATCCAAGTGAAGATATTGTAGTGAATAATGTGGTGGACTTAGTAGTTGCCAAGACAGTTGATAATGGTACTCCTAATGAAGGAAGTAATGTTACCTATACGATAACCGTGACTAACAATGGTCCAGCTCAAGCGACTAATGTAGTTCTTACAGATGTATTGCCAGCAGGAGTAACCTTTGTTAGTGCTACTCCAGCAGCAGATTATAATGCTGCAGTAGGGGTATGGACAGTTGGTACGATCAATAGTACAGGAGTTGCTACACTTGATATTGTAGCTAGTGTTGATGTTGGTACAAGTGGAGATACGATTACTAATACCGTTACAGGAGTTAGTTTAGATCAAACAGATAATAATACGACACCTGATGATCCAAGTGAAGATATTGTAGTTAATAATGTGGTGGACTTAGTAGTTGCTAAGACAGTTGATAATGGTACTCCTAATGAAGGAAGTAATGTTACCTATACGATAACCGTGACTAACAATGGCCCTGCTCAAGCAACTAGTGTAGTTCTTACAGATGTACTGCCAACAGGGGTAACTTATGTAAGTGATACCGGATCAGGAGCGTATGTTTCAGCAACAGGCGTATGGACAGTTGGAACAATCAATAGTACAGGAGTTGCTACACTTAATATTGTAGCTAGTGTTGATGTTGGTACAAGTGGAGATACGATTACTAATACTGTTACAGGAGTTAGTTTAGATCAAACAGATAATAATACGACACCTGATGATCCAAGTGAAGATATTGTAGTTAATAATGTGGTGGACTTAGTAGTTGCTAAGACAGTTGATAATGGTACTCCTAATGAAGGAAGTAATGTTACCTATACGATAACAGTAACTAACAATGGTCCTGCTCAAGCGACTAGTGTAGTTCTTACAGATGTACTGCCAACAGGGGTAACTTATGTAAGTGATACCGGATCAGGAGCGTATGTTTCAGCAACAGGAGTATGGACAGTTGGTACGATCAATAGTACAGGAGTTGCTACACTTAATATTGTAGCTAGTGTTGATGTTGGTACAAGTGGAGATACGATTACTAATACTGTTACAGGAGTTAGTTTAGATCAAACAGATAATAATACGACACCTGATGATCCAAGTGAAGATATTGTAGTGAATAATGTGGTGGACTTAGTAGTTGCCAAGACAGTTGATAATGGTACTCCTAATGAAGGAAGTAATGTTACCTATACGATAACAGTAACTAACAATGGTCCTGCTCAAGCGACTAGTGTAGTTCTTATAGATGTATTGCCAACAGGGGTAACTTATGTAAGTGATACCGGATCAGGAGCGTATGTTTCAGCAACAGGCGTATGGACAGTTGGAACAATCAATAGTACAGGAGTTGCTACACTTGATATTGTTGCTAGTGTTGATGTTGGTACAAGTGGAGATACGATTACTAATACTGTTACAGGAGTTAGTTTAGATCAAACAGATAATAATACGACACCAGATGATCCAAGTGAAGATATTGTAGTGAATAATGTGGTGGACTTAGTAGTTGCCAAGACAGTTGATAATGGTACTCCTAATGAAGGAAGTAATGTTACCTATACGATAACCGTGACTAACAATGGTCCAGCTCAAGCGACTAATGTAGTTCTTACAGATGTACTACCAGCAGGAGTAACCTTTGTTAGTGCTACTCCAGCAGTAGATTATAATGCTGCAGTAGGAGTATGGACAGTTGGAACAATCAATAGTACAGGAGTTGCTACACTTGATATTGTAGCTAGTGTTGATGTTGGTACAAGTGGAGATACGATTACTAATACCGTTACAGGAGTTAGTTTAGATCAAACAGATAATAATACGACACCTGATGATCCAAGTGAAGATATTGTAGTTAATAATGTGGTGGACTTAGTAGTTGCTAAGACAGTTGATAATGGTACTCCTAATGAAGGAAGTAATGTTACCTATACGATAACCGTGACTAACAATGGCCCTGCTCAAGCGACTAGTGTAGTTCTTACAGATGTACTGCCAACAGGGGTAACTTATGTAAGTGATACCGGATCAGGAGCGTATGTTTCAGCAACAGGAGTATGGACAGTTGGAACAATCAATAGTACAGGAGTTGCTACACTTAATATTGTAGCTAGTGTTGATGTTGGTACAAGTGGAGATACGATTACTAATACTGTTACAGGAGTTAGTTTAGATCAAACAGATAATAATACGACACCAGATGATCCAAGTGAAGATATTGTAGTGAATAATGTGGTGGACTTAGTAGTTGCCAAGACAGTTGATAATGGTACTCCTAATGAAGGAAGTAATGTTACCTATACGATAACCGTGACTAACAATGGCCCTGCTCAAGCGACTAATGTAGTTCTTACAGATGTATTGCCAACAGGGGTAACTTATGTAAGTGATACCGGATCAGGAGCGTATGTTTCAGCAACAGGAGTATGGACAGTTGGTACGATCAATAGTACAGGAGTTGCTACACTTGATATTGTTGCTAGTGTTGATGTTGGTACAAGTGGAGATACGATTACTAATACTGTTACAGGAGTTAGTTTAGATCAAACAGATAATAATACGACACCTGATGATCCAAGTGAAGATATTGTAGTGAATAATGTGGTGGATTTAGTAGTTGCCAAGACAGTTGATAATGGTACTCCTAATGAAGGAAGTAATGTTACCTATACGATAACCGTGACTAACAATGGTCCTGCTCAAGCGACTAGTGTAGTTCTTACAGATGTACTGCCAGCAGGGGTAACTTATGTAAGTGATACCGGATCAGGAGCGTATGTTTCAGCAACAGGAGTATGGACAGTTGGAACAATCAATAGTACAGGAGTTGCTACACTTAATATTGTAGCTAGTGTTGATGTTGGTACAAGTGGAGATACGATTACTAATACCGTTACAGGAGTTAGTTTAGATCAAACAGATAATAATACGACACCTGATGATCCAAGTGAAGACATTGTAGTTAATAATGTGGTGGATTTAGTAGTTGCCAAGACAGTTGATAATGGTACTCCTAATGAAGGAAGTAATGTTACCTATACGATAACCGTGACTAACAATGGTCCAGCTCAAGCGACTAATGTAGTTCTTACAGATGTACTACCAGCAGGAGTAACCTTTGTTAGTGCTACTCCAGCAGTAGATTATAATGCTGCAGTAGGAGTATGGACAGTTGGAACAATCAATAGTACAGGAGTTGCTACACTTGATATTGTAGCTAGTGTTGATGTTGGTACAAGTGGAGATACGATTACTAATACCGTTACAGGAGTTAGTTTAGATCAAACAGATAATAATACGACACCTGATGATCCAAGTGAAGATATTGTAGTTAATAATGTGGTGGACTTAGTAGTTGCTAAGACAGTTGATAATGGTACTCCTAATGAAGGAAGTAATGTTACCTATACGATAACCGTGACTAACAATGGCCCTGCTCAAGCGACTAGTGTAGTTCTTACAGATGTACTGCCAACAGGGGTAACTTATGTAAGTGATACCGGATCAGGAGCGTATGTTTCAGCAACAGGAGTATGGACAGTTGGAACAATCAATAGTACAGGAGTTGCTACACTTAATATTGTAGCTAGTGTTGATGTTGGTACAAGTGGAGATACGATTACTAATACTGTTACAGGAGTTAGTTTAGATCAAACAGATAATAATACGACACCTGATGATCCAAGTGAAGATATTGTAGTGAATAATGTGGTGGACTTAGTAGTTGCCAAGACAGTTGATAATGGTACTCCTAATGAAGGAAGTAATGTTACCTATACGATAACCGTGACTAACAATGGCCCTGCTCAAGCGACTAATGTAGTTCTTACAGATGTATTGCCAACAGGGGTAACTTATGTAAGTGATACCGGATCAGGAGCGTATGTTTCAGCAACAGGAGTATGGACAGTTGGTACGATCAATAGTACAGGAGTTGCTACACTTGATATTGTTGCTAGTGTTGATGTTGGTACAAGTGGAGATACGATTACTAATACTGTTACAGGAGTTAGTTTAGATCAAACAGATAATAATACGACACCTGATGATCCAAGTGAAGATATTGTAGTGAATAATGTGGTGGATTTAGTAGTTGCCAAGACAGTTGATAATGGTACTCCTAATGAAGGAAGTAATGTTACCTATACGATAACCGTGACTAACAATGGTCCTGCTCAAGCGACTAGTGTAGTTCTTACAGATGTACTGCCAGCAGGGGTAACTTATGTAAGTGATACCGGATCAGGAGCGTATGTTTCAGCAACAGGAGTATGGACAGTTGGAACAATCAATAGTACAGGAGTTGCTACACTTAATATTGTAGCTAGTGTTGATGTTGGTACAAGTGGAGATACGATTACTAATACCGTTACAGGAGTTAGTTTAGATCAAACAGATAATAATACGACACCTGATGATCCAAGTGAAGACATTGTAGTTAATAATGTGGTGGATTTAGTAGTTGCCAAGACAGTTGATAATGGTACTCCTAATGAAGGAAGTAATGTTACCTATACGATAACCGTGACTAACAATGGCCCTGCTCAAGCGACTAGTGTAGTTCTTACAGATGTATTGCCAACAGGGGTAACTTATGTAAGTGATACCGGATCAGGAGCGTATGTTTCAGCAACAGGAGTATGGACAGTTGGTACGATCAATAGTACAGGAGTTGCTACACTTAATATTGTAGCTAGTGTTGATGTTGGTACAAGTGGAGATACGATTACTAATACCGTTACAGGAGTTAGTTTAGATCAAACAGATAATGATACGACACCTGATGATCCAAGTGAAGATATTGTAGTGAATAATGATGCAGATCTGGCAGTGAGTAAAACAGTTGATAATAGCACTCCAAATGAGGGAGATACAATTACTTATACAATAGACGTAACCAATAATGGAGTTGCACAAGCAACAAATCTGGTTATTACTGACTTGCTTCCTTCTGGAGTAACGTATGTTAATGATATTCCATCTCAAGGATCCTATGTTCCTGCATCTGGTAATTGGGTCATAGGCGATTTGGCAAGCGGAGTTAACACTACATTGGATATTATAGTAACTATAGATTCTGGTACTAGTGGAAATACAATCAATAATGTGATTACATTTGTAATGGATCAAAATGATCCTAATCCTACCAATAATGACCTTGAAGAAGAAATCGTTATAGGTAATGAAGCTGATCTAGAAATTACCAAAACAGTTAATGATAGTGCACCGACAGAAGGAGATACAATTACATATACAATTACAGTACGTAATAATGGAGAAGCTCAAACTACTAGTTTACTTATTAATGACCTCTTACCAGTAGGGTTGACTTATGTTTCAAATACGTCAAGTTTAGGAACTTATGATAATGTTACAGGTAATTGGACTATTGGTAACTTAAGCACAGGAGTTACAGCTATATTGAGTATTGATGCTACAGTAGATATAGGAACGAGTGGTACTACTATCAATAATGTAATTACCTATACAATGGATCAAACAGATCCTGATCTTACTAATAATGATCTCGAAGAAGAGATTAATGTGATAGGAGATATTGATTTTGTAGTAATTAAATCAATAATTGAGCCAGGTCCATACGTGCTCGGAGGAATATATACGTATAGTATTATTCTGTCTAACACTGGACCAGCACAAGCGACTAATGTTTCAATTACAGATCAACTACCAACAGGAGTGACGTATGTGTCAGATACACCAGATCAAGGAATTTTTGATGTAAGTACCGGAGTTTGGACTGTAGGAACAATACCATCCGGAGAACTAAGAATGTTAACTATAAGTTTTTCAGTAGATAATAATACAGCAGGAACTACTATTACCAATAGAATAACAGATGTAACACTCGATCAAAATGATCTAAATAATACTCCTGATGATCTTGAAGAAATAATTACTATAGATGGAGATAATGATAATGATGGAGTTTCTGATAGTATAGATCTTGATGATGATAATGATGGTATTTTGGATACAGTAGAAGGCACAATAGATAGCGATGGAGATGGTATTATAGATTCTTTTGATCAAGATGCTGATAATGATGGTATTCCTGATAATGTTGAAGCGCAATCTACAGATGGATACATACCACCTAGTGGTAACGATTCAGATGGAGATGGATTAGATGATGCATATGAAGGAGTTGGTAATGAAGGAATAACACCAGAGAATACAGATGGAAATGATACTCCGGATTATCTGGATGAGGATAGTGATAATGATGGTATTCCTGATTCGACTGAAGGTTTCGATTATGATAACGATGGAGAACCGGATACGTTACCTAGTGGTAATGATGTAGATGGAGACGGATTAGATGACGCTTACGATGGAGATACAACAGGTTATGGAGATCCAAATGGAAATATTGTAGATAGTAATCCTGATACAGATCTGAATAATACGGATGGAGAAGATGAACCGGATTATAGAGATAATGATGATGACGGAGATGGAGTTGATACTGTAGAAGAAAATTATGATAACGATAATGACCCTTCTGATACAGATACAGATGGAGATGGAACACCTGATTATCTGGATACTGATGATGATAATGATGGTATTCTTACTGTTGATGAAAATCCAGATCCTAATGGAGATGGAAACCCAGACGATGCTGTTGATACAGATGGTAATGGTACTCCTGATTATCTAGAGCCTAACGGACCAACAGGAGAAGGTGAAGATGGAATAACAGTCTTTACTGGAATGTCGCCAAATGGAGATGGTGTTAATGATGTATTTATAATTAGTGGAATAGAAAGATTAGAGAACACCTTAGAGATATACAACCGTTGGGGAGTTAAAGTGTATGGAGCTAAAAACTATGGAAGAAACGATAACTTCTTTAGAGGATTCTCTAATGGAAGAACTACAATAGAAGAGACAGATCAATTACCAGTAGGTACCTATTATTATGTTTTAGAGTATGTTCTAGAATCAGGTGAACATAAGAGTAAAGCAGGTTACTTATACATTAACAGATAATCAATCAAAACTTAAATTTCTACGAGTGTTAACACACACGTGAGTGAAATAAAAATGTTAAATTAGAGCGGATGAAAAAAATAAGAATAATAGTTGTGACATCGTTTTTGAGCATTATGTTTTTTAACAGTTATGCGCAACAAGATGCTCAGTACACTCAGTATATGTATAACACTATAAGTGTTAATCCTGCCTATGCTGGTAGTCGAGGGGTAATGAGTATTATGGGTCTTCATCGTAGTCAGTGGGTTGGTTTAGATGGAGCTCCCCGAACCCAGACTCTTACTCTTAATACTCCAATTGGGGGTAATGAACGCGTTGGTTTAGGTTTGTCTATTGTTAATGATGAGATTGGCCCTACAAGTGAAACCTATTTTGATATTGATTTTTCATACACGATCCCAACTTCAGAAACAGGTAAATTAAGCTTAGGAATAAAAGCGGGAGGTCATTTACTGAATGTTGATTTTCAGAAGCTATCACAGTTCAATACCAATGATGCATTATTTGAGAATAATATAGATAATAAGTTTAGTCCTAATGTTGGAGTTGGAGTTTATTACCACACCAATAAGTTTTATGTAGGTTTAAGTGCTCCCAATTTATTAGAGACGGATCATTTTGATGAGAGTACAACTACAAGTAATAGTGATGCAGTTAGTTTTCTGGCCGAGGAGCGTGTTAATTATTATTTAATAGCAGGTCATGTTTTTGATTTGAGTGATGATGTAAAGTTTAAGCCAGCAGTTTTGGGTAAGTTGGTGTTCGGAGCGCCTTTACAAGTAGATGTTTCAGCAAATTTTTTATTGTATGATCGTTTGACATTGGGAGCTGCTTATCGTTGGAGTGCAGCCTTAAGTGGTACAATAGGGTTTCAGATCTCAGATGCATTAATGATTGGATTTGCATATGATCGAGAAACGACTGAGTTAGGTCAGAGTCAATTTAATGACGGAAGTTATGAGGTATTTCTCAGATTCGAGCTCTTCAAAAAATACAATAGAATGTTAACACCTCGTTTCTTTTAATTTGTATTCAGAGATGTTAAGCCTTCAAAAAAAGATTAGAACTTTAATAAAACCTAGTTTTTAGAATTAAATAAAAACGAAAAACTATGAATTTTACCAAATACTTTATAAATATATCCTTAAGTATGTTGTTGTCGGGTATTGCATTTTCTCAAGAAAAGCGTATGGCAAAAGCTGATGAAAGCTTTAATCGTTATGCCTTTGTGGATGCTCGTAAAATATATCTTCAAGTTGCAGAAAGTGGTTATGAATCTGCGAATTTGTTTAAAAAACTTGGAGACTCTTATTATTTTAATGCCCGGTTAGAGGATGCGATTCCTTGGTATGAAAAGTTAACTACCAAATATGCAGATGATATCAATCCTGAATATTTATTTAGATACTCTCAAAGTTTAAAAAGTATACAACGATATGAGGAAGCAGATAAAATAATGGAGCAATTCAATACGATAACAGGTAATGATCAAAGAGCAGAATCTTTTATGAATACCAGAGATTACTTGAAGTTTATTGAAATGCAATCAGGTAAATTTAGACTGTTAAAACTAAGTGTAAATTCTAAATACTCTGATTATGCGCCTAGTTTTAATAATCAAGGAAAGTTAATTTTTGCATCTTCTAGAGGAGGAGGAAGTGGAATGAGTAAGACTGTACATGAATGGAATGAAATGCCATTTCTCGACCTGTTTTCTTCGACAATTATTGAATCTAATGGGATTTTGCAAACACCCAAAAAATTAAAAGGAAAAATAAATACAAAATTTCACGAATCATCTACTTCATTTAGTAGTGATGGGCAAACAGTATATTTTACTCGTAATAATTATATTAAAAGAAAATTAGGATCTAATGTAGAGGGTACCATATTATTAAAAATATATAGAGCAACACTCGAAAATGATAAATGGACAAATATAGAAGAGCTGTCTTTTAATAGTAATGAATATTCTGTAGCTCATCCTGCATTAAGTGCAGATGGAACCAAACTTTATTTTGCAAGTGATATGCCCGATAGCAGAGGTCTTTCTGACTTATATGTTATTGACATACATGAAGATGGTACTTTTGGTGAGCCTCAAAATCTAGGAGATAAAATTAATACAGAAGGAAGAGAAACCTTTCCGTATGTTAGCAATTCGGGACGATTGTATTTTGCAAGTGATGGGCATATTGGTTTAGGAGGATTGGATGTTTTTGTAACTGTTCCTGAGAAAGAAGGAGAGTTTTCTATCCCTTATAATGTAGGGAAACCAGTAAATAGTTCTGAAGATGATTTTACTTTTGTATTGAATGAAAATACAAAAATTGGATATTTCTCAAGCAATCGAGCAGGAGGGAAAGGAAATGATGATATTTATAGTTTTAAGCAAACGGAAGAATTAATTACTACTTGTAATCAATATGTTACTGGCGTGATCACAGATGCTAACTCTAGAGAAGTTTTGGTAGATGCCGAAGTATTTTTATTAGATGATACCAATAACGAATTATTGCGTACCGTTACAGATACAAAAGGAATGTATAAGTTTGATCTTGATTGTGATACATCATATATTATTAGAGCAAACAAGATAGAATATAGTCCTACTGAAGTGCCTCTTACGGCAAATAATGTATTAGAACATAAACATGATCTGGCCTTACAACTTAGTAAAGGCGGATTGATTGAAAAAGAATTAAAACCAGGTGATGATTTGGCTAAGCTATTGGATTTGGAGATCATATATTTTGATTTGAATAAATCTTTTATAAGATCAGATGCAGAAATAGAATTGCAAAAAATCATTGCGGCACTTAAAGAATATCCTAATTTAAGGATCGATGTAAGATCTCATACAGATAGCAGGGCTGATGATGACTATAATATGTATTTAAGTGAACGAAGAGCAAAAAGTACGATTAAGTATATAGTTGAAAAAGGTAAGATAGACAGATCTCGTGTAACGGGTAGAGGATATGGTGAAACTTCACTTATTAATAAATGTGTAGATGGTATATCTTGCAGTGATGCAGAACATCAACTTAACCGTAGAAGTGAATTTATTATACTACAATAAGCATAGTATAGAAAAACGTTTTGGCATTGAATTGATTTAATATACCTTTACTGTTCTAAATTTTATGTCTTGTAGGGTTATTTATAACTACAATATTTCAACAAAAAATAACGCAAATTATAATGGAAAAAGCTCAAGAATGGTTCAATTACGGTATTGAACTGGCAAAAGAATTTGGCCCTAAACTCATTACTGCCATCCTTATTTATATCATAGGATCGTGGGTTATCAAGAAACTGATTAGTAGTGTTAAGAAGGTGATGTCTAAAAGCAAGTATGATGAATCTTTGCAAAAGTTTTTATTGAACTTAATCACTTGGTCTCTAAAAGTATTCCTTATTATTATTGTAATTTCAAGATTAGGAGTAGATGTTACTACTTTTGCTGCTGTAATTGCTGCAGCTGGTTTGGCAGTAGGTTTGGCTCTACAGGGATCTTTATCAAATTTTGCTGGTGGAGTACTCATTATGATTTTTAGACCATATAAAATAGGAGATGTTATAGAGGCACAGGGTATATTGGGCGTAGTTAAAGAAATTGAAATTTTTACAACCAAATTAACTACTCCAGAAAATAAGTTAGCTATTGTTCCTAATGGAGCAATGGCAAATGGTAATATTATTAACTATACTGCAGAAGGTATGATGAGAGTAGATATCACGATAGGTATAGGTTATGATGAAAATATAAAAAATGCAAAAGAAGTATTATTAGGAGTTTTAACATCAAACCCTAAGATAATGAAAGATCCAGCTCCTTCTGTAAATGTTAGTCAATTGGGAGAAAGCTCTGTCGATTTGGCTGTACGACCATACTGCACCCCCGAGGATTATTGGGATGTATATTTTGCTACCTTAGAAAATTGCAAACTAGCGCTTGATGATGCTGGCATAGAAATACCTTACCCACACTCAGTAGAAATAAAAAAAGAAGGCTAATTGTAAAAATAAATTTGTGATTTTTACATAAACCATTTGAATTTAGAGAGTTAAAAATATCAGAAATTAAGATGATAAAACAATATTTCAAATTTTAGTATTCAAAAACAAGATTTATACTTTAATTTAATAAGAAATTACAGTTTACCTGTCAATAATTGACGTTTTTTTAACAAACCAAAATCGGTTAAAGTGTGTTTTTGTCAGTTGAAATACGTGTTTTTGGTTAGTTTTTATAGAATATTCTTACTTTTTTGAAGGCTAATTATCTTTTTTTGTTTTTCTGTATGTATTTTAACTATTTAAAAAACAGCTATTTAAGTGTTTTTTGAGCTGCCTTGTGTGTTAATTTTGTTTACCTTTTTGTAAATATAATTAGTCATTTGTATAATGATGGTTAAACCGTAATAATTATGTGGTATTTCAATGCTCATTTTTGACAAATAGTAACTATCTTTAAGTATTGTTTTTGGACAAAACGTAATGTAATAATTTTAGAATAAAAAACTTGTTTTCTTACCCCTCCCTGAGTTTTATATTCGATATATTGTTTTGAAAAAACATATAATTTTTTCATTTAGGTAGTAGTTATTTACTTTTATGAATAAGCACCATTATTGTCAAATTGAATTAATGAAAAAATAAGAATGCATTACTTTTATTATACATAAAAAAATGCAGAATAATATAAAATCAAAAACTTCTGTTTTTAAGAAGTATATTGATTGTAGTACTAAAATAAAGTTATAATAAATAAATGTGTAAAAACTGTAGATTTTTAATGTTAGTTTCTTTAATATATCATTAAAAATTAAGGTTAAGACAAAAACAACCCCGCGATTGTAAAACTTTGGCGAGCCAACAAAAGCAGGGTCTGAATAGCGATTAATTTAAAATAAATCAATCATTATGAGTGGACTATTATTTCATGCGTCTAGAAATTGTCAATTTCGATTTTCAATTGAAAGGATGCTTATTACCCTTAAGGAAAATTATATATCATTTTTCTCCTCTTTCCAAAAGGCGAAATATAGTAATTCTTTATCTTTTTTACGGACTTACCGTACTTTTTTTATCACTTTCTTAACACGATATACTACCAGAAAAACTATCGCTTTACCTTTTGCTTATTTTATATATAGGCTTAATGTTCAGATTAACAAGTTTTTGGGGCTTTTTGTGGCGCGTATTTACCAAAATTATAAATTATATAACAGCAATATAATAGAGTATAAATTCAGAAATAATGAAAAAGAAAAATTTGACTAATTATAATTCGCATAATTAGTCAGCAAGGAACATTTTGACAATGTGTTTACTTAAACCTTCCGTTTTTAGGGGTAATTTCGGGAGGTTTTTTTTATCTAAAAAAAACAAATGTATAGTAACTAGTTAAGAAAGTAATGTTTGATAGTTTATATCGAATTTAAGTGTTCTTTAAATCTAAATTACATCATACTAGAACTTTGTTGCAATAAGCCATAAGCAATGCAGCATATAAAGCTATGGTGTATATGTTTATGTTAAATTAAGTAGATTGTAAAAGAACTGTCGGATTTTATAACTGGCAGTTCTTTTTTTGGTGAAAAATAGTCGATGTTTTCATATTTTAGCGATTATGATAGATATAAAACTTCTCGAATATTTAGAATCATTTCTTACTCCAAGGAGACAAGGTTTAAATAAAAAAGTTTTGGAACAACGTACAAACCATTTTACTGTAGCAGTGGAGGATGTATATCAATTACATAATACAAGTGCGGTGATTCGTACTTGTGATGTGTTTGGAGTTCAAAATGTACATGTAATTGAAGAAATAAATGCAAAACGTATAGATCGTGAGATTGCAATGGGAGCTCAGAAATGGGTAGATGTTAATCGATACTCAACAACCAAAGAATGTCTTACTACATTACAAAGAAAAGGATATCAAATTGTTGCAACTACCCCTCATGATAATTCTAAAATCTTACGGAATTTTGATATTGATAAACCGTCTGCGTTTTTCTTTGGAAGAGAACAGCAGGGGCTAAGTGATCAGGTTTTGGAAGCAGCAGATGCCAGATTGCATATCCCAATGGTGGGATTTACCGAAAGTCTTAATATTTCAGTTTCTGCTGCAATAATATTACAACATGTCACTTCTAAACTTAAAGAAACAAATATTAATTGGCAATTATCTGAAGAAGAAAAATTAGAAAAACGAATGGAATGGGCAAAGAAAGTAATTAAAAGCCATGAGCAAATTATTGCACGATATCATGAAAATTAGTAACTTTCTAACACCTAACACCTAACACCTAACACCTAACATTATGGTTACTTGGTTCGAAATTCCGGTTATTGATATGAAGAGAGCTAAAGCTTTTTATGAAAAAGTTTTTGACATTGAAATTAGTCTTCAGGATATGGAAGGTGTACAAATGGGTTGGTTTCCTAATCCAAATCAAGTTGGAATTGCTACCGGAACATTGATTTATGCGGGAGAACATTACAAACCTAGCGAGGATGGAGTTTTGGTATACTTTTCTTGTGACAATGTTGCTAATGAAATGAGTAGAGTAGCAGATGCAGGAGGAAAAGTAGTTTTAGACAAAAAGCAAATCTCCGAAGAACATGGATATATGGCGTATTTTATAGACTCTGAAGGAAACAGAATTGCATTACATTCGTTACGGTGATAATATGCTCTTGTATGTAGATTACTTTCTGTCTAATATTTTGTATTCTTCATAACATTCGCTTATTGCATCAAGGATTTGAAGGTCGTTTGCAAATTTTATAAAATCAACAGAGTAGTTACAATTTCGTAAAATCTCATCTATATCCAACCGTCCTACTTGTAGAAGAGCCATTAAGGTCGCACGATCAAATTTAGTCTCCAAAAGATTTCTAATCTCATCGTCCTTCTTCATTTTACGTAACTTTCTTAATTCCTTTGAACGTTTGCTAAATATGTTATACAAAAAATCTGCAGGATTAAAGATAGCCCCAAGTACCTTATTTACAGCTCCGGGTTGTTTATTACCGCCTTCATAACCAGAATTTAATCCAGAAATACTATATCTATAATTGTTGTAAACAGGAATTCTTTTAGCATCGATCTCTAAATAACCAGTAAGTTGTACATCGGCAACGACTACCTCCTCTAGTGCAATTCCTAACTCTGTCATCTTAATCTTAACTTCTCCAAACTTAATCCAATCATTAGTTACCCTAACTTGTAATGGTTTGTATCCAATATAAGAGAAATATAGAGTGTCATTTACTTTTGCAGGAATATTAAAATTCCCTTTTTCATTGGTAATCGTTCCTATTACCTGACTAAGATTTATAATATGAACATTTTCTAGTATCTGATCATTGGCAGCATTTAATACTTTTCCTGATACAGTGCTTGAATCATTTTCCTGAGCATAAGTAATTATGCTTGCAAATAATGCTATGTAAAATAATACTCTTTTCATGTATATAGTATGACGTTCAATTTTAAATAATATAACATAAAAATCGCGCCAAAAATCATATTTGTTTGTTAAGTCTTTATATTCAGTGATTTTCTAAAAAAGTATTTTTTGAATATACAAAAGACAAAACCTCTGATTTATCAACGATCACTTCGTTTTCTACGATCTCTTTTTCGATTACCTCCGCTACCTCTGTCTTCTTTTGAATCAAAACGTTTTTTACCTTTAGGTTTAAATCCTTCGCTTCTGCGTTTTCCTTTATAACCACCACTATCATTATCACGACGACGTCTTCCTCCTCTACGACCAGAATCTTTAGAAATTTCTACATTAACCTTTCTTCCTTCCATTCTGAAATCTTCAAAAACCTCAAGTACTCGCTCCTGATGCTCAGTATTGGTATTGAAAAAAGAAAAACTTTCTTTAACATCCACTCGACTTAAAGAATCACTCCCAAGTTCTAAAACTTCTTTCAGGAAATCCTTTAAAGTCATCCAGTCAAATCCATCTTTTTCTCCTACATTAATAAAGTAACGCGTGCTACCATCTCTACCAGAACTTCCTTCTCTTTCGTTTACAGCATTTAGATCTCTAGATTTTTTGTAATAATTATGAAAACGAGAAAACTCTACCGAAAAGAATTTTTTAATCAATTCTTCTTTAGAAAACTCCTCTAGAACTTCATTAATAGAAGGTAAATAACTATCGATTTCATGGTTTATTTCTGCTTTTCCGATATCACTGGCTAAGTGAAATAGTTGAACCTGGCATATTTCTTCACCACTAGGAATTTCTTTTTTCTCAAAGCTCTTCTTGATGATCCGCTCTACAGATTTAATTTTTCTAACTTCGCTTTTAGATACGATAACCATCGAAACACCACTTTTTCCTGCACGTCCAGTTCTTCCACTTCTATGTGTGTATGTTTCTATTTCATCTGGAAGTTGATAATTAATTACATGAGTAACATCATCGACATCGATACCACGTGCAGCTACATCTGTAGCAACCAACATCTGGATTTGACGATTTCTAAAACTTTTCATCACCAAATCACGTTGATTTTGACTTAAATCACCATGTAGTGCTGCAGCATTATATCCATCACCAATAAGGTTTTCTGCTACTTTTTGAGTATCTCTTTTGGTACGACAAAAAATTACAGAAAAGATATCTGGGTTAGCATCTGCTAATCGTTTCAAGGCGGCATACCGATCACGAGAGTTTACGACATAATATTCATGAGAAACATTTTTTGAACCAGTATTTTTATGACCTACAGTGATTTCTACTGGAGTTTGCATAAATCGTTTTGCAATAGTAGAAACTTCTTTTGGCATTGTAGCAGAGAACAACCAGGTATTTTTATCTTTTGGGGTATGAGATAAAATGGTATTAATATCTTCATAAAACCCCATATTTAGCATCTCATCAGCTTCATCCAATACACAATAACTAATATTAGTGATATCTACCATTTTACGGTTGATCATATCTTGCATTCGTCCAGGAGTTGCCACTACGATTTGGGCACCACGTTTTATTTGTTTTGCTTGATCTGTTATACTTGCTCCACCATAAATTGCTACGGTATGCAATCCAGGGATATACTTAGAGTAGTTTTTAAGTTCGTTAGTAATTTGTAAACAAAGTTCACGAGTAGGAGAGAGGATTAATCCTTGTGTAATCCTGCTGCTGCTATCAATTTTTTCGATTAATGGAAAACCAAAAGCTGCTGTTTTTCCTGTACCGGTTTGTGCCAAAGCAACAATATCCGTGTCTTCTTTTAACAAAATAGGGATTGCCTTTTCTTGTACTTCACTTGGGGCTTCAAAACCCATATCATTCACCGCCTTAATAATGGCTTCACCAAGACCTAACGCTTCAAATTTGTTCATATGTCTAAAAATAAGCCGCAAAGGTACGGTTTATTATCTGTCTATTACAATAACGAGTAACTTATTATAGTGTTGCAGGAATTTATTGAAGATTGAATCTTTACTACATCAAAAATTTAAAGCAAAGAGATCTGTTTAATAATTCGTAATTGTCATTTTTGAGAAGTACTATGGTTTTTTGATAACTTCAATTTCAAAAAGTTTATCCCAGTTTTTACCAGTAACAAATAACCGTTTTGTATCTGCATTATATGCAATACCATTTAGTACATCTAATTTTTCATGTTGTGCTACTTTTTTACGGAGGCCACTAAGATCAATTACAGCTTCTAAAGCACCACTATTAGGGTTAATTACAGCAATTCCGTCCTTTTGCCAGGTATTCGCATAAATTTTTCCATTAACCCATTCTAATTCATTAAACCTGGATTTAACACCTTTATTTGTAGTAACTTCTATATAATCTTTTTCTGCAAGTGTATTAGGGTCAAGTATCCATATTTTTTCTGTACCATCGCTTTTATAGATCTGATTTCCATCATTACATAACCCCCAACCTTCTTTACTCTGATTATAAGCAAAACTTCCAGTTTTCTCTAAAGTAGTAAGATCATAGATAAACCCTTCTTTAGATGTCCAGGTTAGTTGAAATATTTTATCATTCATAATTGTAATTCCTTCAGCAAAATATTCCTTTGCAACATCCTTCTTGATAAGAATTTCTCCGGTTTTATAGTTGAGTTTTCTTAAAGAAGACATTCCTTTTTTACCAGTACTTTCATATAATGTATCTCCAAAAAACTCTAATCCTTGGGTAAATGCTTCTTTATCATGAGGGTATTCTGCAATAATTTTATATGAATACAATTTTGGGGATACATTGTTAAGAAAAGCTACCTTTTTGGATATAGTATCTATGTTTCCATCATAAAAAACTTGAGCGGTTAGGACATGATTCCCTAGTTTTTCATCGTCTATTTTTTCTTCATAACTAAAATCTTTTTTAGAAGCTACTTTTTTATTGTCTAAAAGAAAGGTGACAGAATCAATTTTTATATTTTGAGCGTTTATAATGTTTGCTTTTATCGTCTCACCCAACTTAAATTTGGTTTTATTATCCTCAGTTTTGATTGAAAAATGTTTTTTTTGCTTATCCTGATTACTTCCACAAGAAAAACTAAGTATACTTAAAATAATGATGACGAAGGAGTTATGAATCTTCATTGTAATAATTAAATTTTAAGCAAGATATTTATTTTAATTGGGTTTAAAAAATCATTGTTTTATATCCTAAAGATTGTATCTTTGCATCGGCAAGTCCTACACAACTAGCTCCTGTTGAATCCTCCAGGGCGGGAACGCAGCAAAGGTAGACGGTTGTAGCAGTGTGATGTAGGTAGCTTGCCTTTTTTTGTGCCTTAATTTTAGGTGTAATTTATAGGGATACCAATACACAAACTACTATTATTATTTCCTGTCATTTTATTTTTTGAGATTAGTAGATCGTTAATCAGAATTGTATATTTGCGAGCATGAGCACTAATCAAAGTAATACTGTAGTTTTAATTACAGGAGGATCTTCTGGGATAGGGAAATCTATAGGCATATATTTAGCAGAGAAAGGGTATATTGTATATGGTACTAGTCGTAACCCATCTCGATTTCCTGATTTTAAACCTTTTACTCTTTTAGAATTAGATGTTGCTGATGGTAATAGTATCGAATCTGCTATTACAACAATAGAACAGAAACATGGACGATTAGATGTGCTAATCAACAATGCCGGAGCGGGTATTACTGGTCCGATAGAAGAAATCCCTAATGAAGAGATAGTACGGAATTTTACTACAAACTATTTTGGTCCAATTAATGTTACTAAAGCCGTTTTACCAATTATGCGAAAACAAGGAAGTGGCTTAATTGTTAATATCACTTCTATTGCTGGATATATGGGATTACCATATAGAGGAATTTATAGTGCTTCTAAAGCTGCATTAGAGATGACTACAGAAGCATGGCGAATGGAGTTAAAAGGGTTTAATATTAGAATGACGAATGTGGCTCCAGGTGATTTTGCAACCAATATTGCTGCGGGGCGCTACCATGCTCCCGTTATTGAAAATTCTCCGTATGAAAAACCATATGGTGATACACTAAAACTAATGGATAGCCATGTAGATTCTGGTAATGATCCCTTAGAAATGGCTGAAGCTGTTTTTAAGATTATAAAAAACCAAAAACCAAAGGTACATTATAAGGTAGGGGCATTTATGCAAAAATTTTCTATTGTACTAAAACGAATATTACCAGATAGAATATATGAGAAGATGCTAATGAATCATTATAAATTGTGATTCAATCTTTTTTCATGAAAGAAAAAAGATATTTTTAATTAACAAAAAGATTTTATTAGCCTACAACGATTATTTTTATATTCGCGATCTATAAAAGGGTAAAATTTATACACAACAATTTTAAAAACAATACTATGAAATTTTTTATTGATACTGCAAATCTTGATCAGATTAAGGAAGCGCAAGATTTAGGAGTTCTTGATGGAGTAACTACAAATCCGTCTTTGATGGCTAAAGAAGGTATCACTGGTAGAGAAAATATTATTAATCACTATAAAAAGATCTGTGAAATCGTAACCGGAGATGTAAGTGCAGAAGTAATTTCTACAGATTTTGAAGGTATTATTAAAGAAGGAGAAGAATTGGCTAAGCTTCATGATCAAATCATTGTAAAAGTACCAATGATTAAAGATGGTGTAAAAGCAATAAAATATTTTAGTGATAAAGGAATTAAGACGAATTGTACTTTAGTGTTTTCTGCTGGACAGGCTTTACTAGCAGCAAAAGCAGGAGCAACTTATGTTTCTCCCTTTATTGGTAGATTAGATGATATTTCTACAGATGGACTTAATCTCATCGCAGAGATTAGATTAATTTATGATAATTATGGATTTGATACACAGATTTTGGCAGCTTCAGTAAGGCATACAATGCATGTAATTGATTGTGCTAAGATTGGTGCTGATGTAATGACGGGACCTCTTTCTTCTATAGAAGGATTACTTAAACATCCATTAACTGATATTGGTCTTGCTAAGTTTCTTGCAGATTATAAAAAAGGAAATTAATGTAGTTTTTCCTGACATAAACTTTTATAAAAGCTGCTCTTCTATAGAGTGGCTTTTTAATTTTCTAAACTTGCCAGTTGCGTATATTGCATAAGTTGTTTCTCAAAAACAGAAGCGAATAAATCTGTGCTAGGATTTATGATTTTTCCATCCTCGTTTACAAGAATAACTTTATTTCTATAGTGAATAACTAATTCTTCTGAAGAGCATTTTGGATATTTGAATTCATATTCATTTTCCAAATTGTATCGATGCCTTTTTATAGTTTTTAGCCAATTTTTTGTTTGATCAGCATTTGTGTTTACAGCTATAAAATCAATACCAGGATATAAAGAACTAAGGTATTCTGCTTTTTCATGAGCCTTTACATAGTGATCTTTACTTTCTATCGACCAGAAATATAAAGCAGTAATAGGCTTATTAAAAAGCGAGGATAATTTTACAGTTTCCCCTTTTGAGGTTATTAAATCTTGATCCGGAATAATATTGTTTGGTCTTAATTTAGAAATATGTCGAGCAAGTTTTTTTAATTCTCGTTGAGATCGTTTGTTAGTACTTACCGATAGATAATGTTTTAATACAATGTCTGACTCTTGATTGTTTTTACTATCATCCAATAAAAAACGTATAGTTGACCTTCTTAATAAACTGTTCTTGATATATGAATGCTTTATAACAGTATCAATTAAATCTAGTTTGTATATAAAGCTACCTACACGATCATTGTATTGTTCTTGATTGCTATTATTAGAAAGAGAAGCATTAGTGAAATACCAATTTAAAAACCAATTATAAGAATATAGTCTTTTTAATTCATCATCGTTAAAGTCTATCTGATTTCTATAATTAAAAAAAGAAGCAGATAATTCTTCAGTTGCACCGGGGCTTCCCATTTCATAAAGACTATTAAAATAGAATTCATGCCTCATATAGTATTCAAATATAAAACTAGCCTGAGTAAGTTTTTTTGCTAAATTACTTAATTCATTTTTGTCGATTAACTTTTCAAAAGTAGCCGATTTCATCTGTAATAAAGAATCTTGATTTTTCTTGAAATAAGAAGGAGATTGTCTAAATCCAGTCCTTTTTAATTTTTCTCTCTCGATTTCGTTTTGTAAAAATAAGTCAATTAAAAAGTTATTTTTAGCAGATCCTTCTCCTGTAAAAACAAGTGATTCATCAAATTCTATAGTATTTAATCTAACAAGAACACTATCTCCTTTTTCAAGAAGGATAACTTGGTACTCTGGTTTGTGCTTAAAGGAATATAACCCATCTTCCAGGTTTTCAACTTTATGTAAGAATCGATTGTTTTTATCTAAAAAAATAGTATCCTTACAATCATGTCCATTAGATAAAATAACGTAATTAGTATTTGGGTTTACAATTTCACCTCCAAAATAAGTATATTCTTTATTGCTTTTTTCAGAAGAACCACAACTAATCACAAAGCATGATAAAAAAGGAACTAGTACAAAATATCTTAGTACGGAAAATTGCATTTTTGATTCTATAAAATTAACGGACTATTTGTCCAAAAATAAAGGGAAACACCTGTTACGGTTGTTAATTATAAGTTAATTCTAAACATATTAACGAATTGAGGTGCTAAAACTTTTCAATTTTCAGTTTTTGATAATAAGTAAACTATTAGGAAAAGTCTCTAAATTAATGATGGATTGTTTCAGGTTCTGAATCCATTTTTCTACTTTTGCCGCAAATTTAAACCTTACAATTTTTCATACTCATGCTATCAGTTTCTAATCTTTCTGTTCAATTTGGTAAGCGAATACTTTTTGATGAAGTAAATACTTCTTTTATACAGGGCAATTGCTATGGTATTATTGGCGCCAATGGTGCTGGGAAATCCACATTTCTTAAAATCCTTTCTGGTGTAATGGAACCTACATCTGGGCATGTACACCTAGAACCAGGGAAACGAATGTCTGTTTTAGAACAGAACCATTATGCATATGATGAGTATACGGTACTAGAAGCTGTAATTATGGGGAATAAACCTCTTTATAAAATAAAGAAAGAAATAGATGCCCTTTATGCAGATTATACAGATGAAAATGCAGAGAAAATAGGTGAGCTACAAGTACAATTTGAAGAAATGAATGGTTGGAATGCTGATAGTGATGCAGCAGCAATGCTTTCTAATTTAGGTATCAAAGAAGAATTGCACTATACCCAGATGTCTGATCTTGATACCAAACAGCGTGTTAGAGTATTGATAGCACAATGTTTGTTTGGCAATCCAGACGTTTTAATAATGGATGAGCCAACAAATGATTTAGATTATGAAACTATTTCATGGTTAGAAAGCTTTTTGGCAAATTTTGATAATACAGTTATTGTAGTATCTCACGACCGTCACTTTTTGGATGCGGTATGTACACATATTTCTGATATTGATTTTAGTAAGATTAATCACTATAGTGGTAATTATACGTTCTGGTATGAGTCTTCTCAATTAGCAGCAAGACAAAGAGCTCAGCAGAATAAAAAAGCAGAAGAGAAGAAAAAAGAATTACAAGAGTTTATTGCACGATTTAGTGCGAATGTAGCAAAATCTAAACAAGCTACTTCTCGTAAAAAAATGATAGAAAAACTTAATATCGAAGATATTAAACCATCAAGTCGTCGTTATCCTGCTATAATATTTGAAAGAGATAGAGAAGCAGGTGATCAAATCCTGAATGTAGAAGGATTAACTGCAAGCCAGGATGGAGATACACTATTTAAAGATATTGATATTAATTTAAATAAAGGAGATAAAGTTGTGATCTTCTCTAAAGACTCAAGAGCTACAACTGCATTTTACCAGGCACTAAATGATAAACAAAAAGTAGACTCTGGTAAATTTAACTGGGGGATTACTACTACTCAATCATATTTGCCAGCAGATAATAGTGAATATTTTCAAAATGACCTTACACTAGTTGACTGGCTACGCCAATGGGCAACTACAGAAGAAGAAAGAGAGGAAGTGTTTATTAGAGGATTCTTAGGGAAAATGATTTTTAGCGGTGAAGAAGCATTAAAAAAATCAAATGTATTATCCGGAGGTGAAAAAGTTCGTTGTATGTTATCTAAAATGATGATGACAAGAGCTAATGTGTTGATGCTAGATGAACCTACAAACCATCTGGATTTAGAATCAATTACAGCTTTTAATAACTCGTTAAAAAAGTTTAAAGGCACAGTCTTGTTTACTACTCATGATCATGAGTTTGCCCAAACTGTGGGTAATAGAGTAATTGAACTAACGCCAAACGGAGTTATTGATCGTTATGCTACATTTGATGAGTATATGAGTGATCCAAAAATTAAGGAACTGCGAGAAAAAATGTATGGCGTGAATGTTTGATTTTACTACCAAAACCATCAAAGAATAAATTAATTTTAGAGTTGTATCTTATAATTCTATAACCTTTTCTATATAAAGTATTCCTTAATACGGAAATTAACTAAAATAGTTATAGGTGCATAGCTCTGTTTTGAAAAGTCTATAAGATAATTTCAAAATTGAAGCTAATTCTGTCTATAACTTAAGTTAGCAAGTAAATTAATATGGGTTTGTAGCTTTAGCTATAATCATTTAAAAGCATATGTGTTGTTGAATATATGGTATGTCTAGGTTTCGAATTAAAAAATAATTGCCTAGAAGCTTTTCAGTGCACATGAAATAGAGCTATACTTATTTTGCTAAATCATATGATAAGTAGTTGATTTTTAAAAAAATAAAAGCTATTTTAGAGGTGCGTTATGCGGTTGTCTTTTATTATTTATAAAAAAGTGTATAAGCTTTCATCATATTCCTTCCCCAAAAGCCGAAAGTAATTGCCGATTTAACGAACAGTTAATAAAACTTTCATAAGCGATTTATAAAATAGTATCGATGGTATTGAGAAAAATTATAAGTATCCTTTTTTTTGGTTTAACCATATTCTCTTTTGCTCAGTGTAAAACTGTAGAAAATAAAACTACCCAAGATAAACTATCACATCAGCCTGTTACACCTATTAAAAATGATATGATTATTTCAAAATTAAATAGAAATAAATCAATGGAACTTCATGTCAAAAAGATAATAAAACTTGGAGATCCAGCTATTCATTTTGAATACACTGTTTATAATACAGTGACAAAGAATATTATAAAACAAGGCTATTTTAGAGGATCTAATGTTGATTGGAATGATAATACCTCGATAAAGCTTGTTCCTTACATCGGGATGGAACAAAAACCGACTTCTGAAAATCCTGATGATCTACTTCTGTCAAATACACAAACACAAATAACAATTATTAAATTAAACAACTAACTTATGACACACAAATTTTATTTTAGGAAATTGGCTATTCTTATCTTTCTGCTAATCGTTTATTCTGCGTGCGATAAGAATTCAGAACAAAGAAATACAGAAACAAGTGCTGTAAATGTAAAAACAACCAAAAAGCGCAAAACAAACAAGGATTATAGTAAGAAGAAAGGAATTGAGGTTATTGCAGAGTATAAGGCAAATCTTTTAAAACCTATTGGAGCCGAGGAATCTACATATAAAGATGGTTTCTTAATGACTGAGCATCGAAAAGCGATGAAAAATAGGTCTACTGCCAAGAATTCAAGTATCATTAAGTGGAAAGAAAGAGGTCCTGTAAATGTACCAGGAAGGATACGTGGTATTGTAGTAGCTCCCGATAATGACGACAAGTGGTATGCGGGTACTGTAGGAGGTGGACTTTGGGTAACCGAAGATGCCGGAACTACCTGGGAGAACCTTACAGATTATAAAATACCCAATTTGTCAACATCTACGGTTGCTGTAGGAACAAATGATCCAAAGACATTATATGTGGGAACAGGCGAACCTTTCAATAACCTAGATGCAATTGGAGGTGTTGGAGTTTTAAAAAGTGTAAATGGAGGACGTAGCTGGGAATACCTGAACAAAACCAAAGATTTTGGAGGAATTGGTAGAATAGCTTTAAACCCGCAAGATGAGAATAACCTTGTTGTAGCAAGTAGAAATGGTATTTATGTTACTACTGATGGTGGAACAACATGGCAGCATACATATAATGCAGGAAACGTTCAGGATTTGAATTATGATCCAACAAATTTTAACACGCTATATGGAGGAGTAAATAGTGTTGGGGTTATAAAAAGTACAGACGGTGGATTGACATGGGATTTAGTGTTGAATAGAGATGACTACAACTCAAACCATTCTCGTTTTGAACTTGATGTTTCTCCAGCTAATCCAAACAGAGTTTTTATTTCGGTGTATACAGCTAGTGGAGGAGCAACTACTGCAGTGAATACAGATTTTTACCTTACCAGCGATGCAGGAAAAACATTTAGATTAATTGGTTACGAAGGGACTCCGGCAGCAGGAAATTTGATTACAGGACAAGGATGGTATGACAATATAATAAGAGCACACCCTTTTAATGAAAATGTTTTTTATGCAGGAGGAGTGGTAATGCATAGAGTACAAATAGTTAAAGCAGGAACAGGAACTAAAAGTAAAGATGGGCCGGTGAGTTATACTTTTCAGCCTATTGCAGCAGGTTATAATGGTGAATTAAATAATTATGTTCACGTAGATCAACATGGTTTAACATGGATTAAAAAAAGAAAAGAAAAGAAGTTTAAATTAATCCTTGCTAATGACGGAGGTATATATCATACTGATTATCTGTTTGAACCAGGAACAACACTTAATGATTGGTCTACTTCTGCAGTAGGGCTTAACTGTACGCAGTTTTATGGAGCCGATAAACGTAATGGTACAGAAGATTACATGGCTGGAGCGCAAGATAATGGAACCTGGATATCACTTACCGAAAATGGAGCAAATGATGAAACCGGGTATCAGTTTATTATTGGTGGAGACGGGTTTGAAGTACTATGGAATTATGATAATCCTAATGAATTTATAGGAGGTTCTCAATATAATAGTTTTGTACGTTATGAGAATGGTAATGGATTTAATGCCAGGCATGGAGAATCAGGAAGAGGAACATCACCTTTTTATTCAAAAATCACGAATTCAAATAATAATCCTAATGTACTTTTTAGCCCTTCTATTAGTGGGGTCTGGAGATCCCCCGATTTTGCAAAATCATGGGAATTAACTTCTATTCCTAGCAATTTTTCGGTAGGAGCTTCAAGTTCATTAGATGCCTCTGTATCTACAGCTAATCCAGATATTGTATGGGCTGGTAATGCAATGACAGAATCTGGAAGTTATGTGATGCATGTTTCTAAGAATAATGGAGTGTCTTATGAACCTACGGCATTATTCTCTGACCCAAGAGATGGTGTTAATCATAATTATCTTATTTCAGGAGTAGAAACTTCTTCTACAAATGAGAATAGAGCTTATGCATTATTCTCAGGACAAGGAGCAGCTAAAATATTAAAGACAGAAGATTTAGGGCAAACCTGGGTAGATATTTCAGGGTTTTCTACAGGAGAAGATAGAGGATTTCCGGATGTAGCAATACATAGTTTGGTAGAAATGCCATTTGATGAAAATAGAATTTGGGTAGGAACAGATATTGGAGTATTTCAAACATTAGATGGAGGAGCGCATTGGTCATTATTGGCTGGATTACCAGCTTTTTCTGTTTGGCAAATGAAAATCGTAAATGATGAAGTAGTTATGGCAACTCATGGTAGAGGTATCTGGACCGCTACTTTAGAAGAACTTGAAGGATATGAACCTCCTACATATTACGCACCTCCAACAATTGCTATTGTTGCACAGGAGTCGGTAGAAAATCAAAATGCAGAGATTACTTATGTGCAGGAAAATCAGGATATTGAGAGAATAGTAGTGTATTTGGATGGAGAAGAAATTACTCAGATTACAGATAACATAGATCAAGGTACCGAGTTTTTATATATAATAGAAAATTTGGCAGAAGGAAATTATAAGGTTGGTTTACAGGCTGTTGATAGTGCAGGAAATACTTCCGTTATTTCTTCAACTTCATTTAATATTATTGATTATACAGCTCCAAAAAATCTTGTCTCTATTGAAACTTTTGACATATCTGATGTGTATACTTATGGAGGAGAATTTGTGATCAATACAATTAATGAAACGGTAAGTCAGGCAGTTCTTAATAATTCTGCACATCCATATTTAAACGATTCAGAATATCGTACTGTTTTAAGACATCCTATTATAGTTAATACAGAAAATGGAAGTTTTACCTATGAAGATGTTGCAATTACAGAATTTGACCCTGCACCTGGGCAATTTTATGATTACGTAACTATAGAAGCTTCTAGTAACTTAAAAGATTGGGTACGATTAGATACTTATGATGCACAAAGATTTCCAGAGTGGACAGATGCCTTTAATTCTGGGCCCGCTCCATCAATAAGTGATGAATTGTTTAAAGAGCAATCGATCAATTTATTAGATTTCTTTCAGGAAGGAGATGTTATTGCAGTACGTTTTCGGTTAGTTTCCGATCCTTTATTTACTTCTTTCGGTTGGGCTATTCGCTCTATAAATGCTCCAGAAAAACAATTGGTAGCAGAAGAAGTGGAAGAAGTAGAAAAACCTCTTCGAAGTTCGGAAGGAGCTCTTTTATATCCAACGATTTCTAATGGAGAAGTGCAAATTTCGTCTGGAACTGTAATTAACAATAGCGTAGTCGAAATATATGGCATAAGTGGTAGACTTGTATACTCAAAAAATATTGGAACACTAAATGATTCCCAACAAACTTTGTCTTTAGAAAACCTTAAATCAGGAATGTACTTAGTTAAGATTTTTGGAGATGGAGCAGTAGCAAATACAACCAGAATTGTGATCAGGTAAGCTTAATTTGTTAAACGCTAATATGAATGGTATACCTATAAGTTTTTACTTATAGGTATACTTATTATAAAAGCAATTCTATTTTTTTAATCCTTCAAATTTTAAATACATATAATCTCTAATTATAGACTCTAATGTTTCTTTGGTCTGGTTAAAAAAATTGTCATCAGTAATTAGCTGTCTAATAAAATATTCATCTAGTTTGACTAGAAGTTCTGATGATACGGGTTTGAAAATATTGTTTTTTATTCCTAAAATGTAAAATTGTTTTAAATCTTCGAGAAATGAGGACAAAAATTCTTCAATAATTTTCCATGCCGTTGGATAATGTTGTTGTAATTGTCTTAAAAAAAAAGAAGAAACATCTTTAGTCCCTTCTAAAAGGATACGCCCTAAAGTTTCACACTTGTAATCTAGTTTCAGAATCTCTTCTGTAATCTGATTTTTATAGGTGTATAAATAATCTATTCTTACTTGTGTGATATATTCAAAAATTTCTTCTTTAGTTGTAAAATACTGATATATAGTAGATTTGCTTTTTTTCATTAGTAAAGCCAGATCATCCATGGTTAATTCACCTAAATCTGTAGTCTTTAATTTTGGGAGTATAGCAAGGGTCCATTGCTCTACTTTTATATTCTTTTCTTTTCTATTTTTAAGTATAGATTTTCTTCCCACGTTTGATAAGTTTACTGAAATCAAACTACTTTGTGAAAAATAGTTCTAATTTTTGTTTTCCGTTCTTCAAACTTAATTGTTTACAATATAAATAACCAAAAAGTTACGTGAAAATATGCTGTTATGTAAGGATGATGGTATATTAATAAGGTTTGTGAAAATGAATAGACTCTTTTTACTCCGGTTAGAAGAAAACTATTGGTATAAATGTACTAAGTGTCTATATCATTGAAATAAATGATATGATCTTTACAGCAAATTTTAATATATAAAACAGGTTAAGCGTATTAATTCTTATGTATGTTTGAATAGTTGAAAATTAGAAAATTACGAGAGAAATGGGTGCAAAGAATAGTTGCAAATTGAATGCTTTTGTAACATATATGTAAGTTTCCCGTTTTTTTTATTGTAATGTAATTTTATCTTTGCAAGATACTTGATAGCATAATTTTCAAAATCAACATTTGGGTGATCAACTTATCATAGAACAAATCAAAAACAAAAATGTCAAAGTTTTTGAATCTGTATTTAAGGAATATTTTAAAGTACTTACTATATATGCCAAAAAATACGTTCTGGATCTTGATACAGCACAGGATATCACACAAGAAGTATTTATAAAACTATATGAAAGAAAAGATGAACTTATCATCCACACTTCTTTAAAATCATTTCTATATACATCTGTGAAAAATAGATGTCTGGATCATATCAAAATTCATAATATTCGTCAACAACATAAGGATATCATTCAAAAAGAATCCTCAATTCTTGTAGAAGAAGATATTGATGAAATAGAAAAAACAGAACTACAAGAAAAAATCTACAAAGCCATCAGAGCTCTTCCTGATCAAAATCAAAAAATCTTTATGCTAAGTAGGTTCGAAGGAAAAACCAATCAAGAGATTGCCGACGAACTTAATATTAGCAAGAGAACCGTAGAAACTCATATTAGTAATGCTCTTAAAAAAATAAAATCAGTAGTCCTTTTTGTTTTTATAATTCTGATTATCAGTTTTTTATAGTTTTTTTTTTCATTTTTTTTCATTTTTGGTTACGTGTAACTTCTTTTCTATTCGTCATATAAGCAACGATACGGGAATGAAGCAAAATGCTTTGTTACAGAAAGAAGAATAACATATAATTTTTATTAAAATGAAATCTGTTATGAATATGCACAACCAAATTAACTTAGAATATGCTTTGATTAAATATTTTTCAGATAAAGCAACACCAGAAGAGGAAACGTTTGTACAACAATGGGCTTCTCAGAGTTCTGACAATACTTCATATTATCATAAGATTCAGCGATTATGGATTCAAAGAATAGTATTGTGATATCACTATAGAATATAAAAAAATCCGTGACTTGGTCATAATAGGTATTTTGAATATATAATCATTAAATTTTTTAGAAAATTGAAAACAAAACAAGTAATTCTTGCCTTTTGGGTGGTACTTATGGGCTTTAGTAAAATATTTAGCCAACAAAAAACATCAGAAAAATATACAATTAGTGGGTATGTAAAAGAATCTGGTAGTCAGGAATATTTACCGGGTGTATCAATTTATATTCCAGGTAGTACGGTGGGGACCACTACCAATGACTACGGATTCTTTTCACTTACCATTCCTGGGGGAACACATGAATTGATTGTATCGTATATTGGATATGGTACCATTAAACAATCGATTGATCTTAACAATGACCTCACACTCAATTTTGATATGGAGCTAGAGGCCGAAAGCCTAGATGAAGTTATTATAGATGGGGATAGAAGAGCGAATGAAAGCCAAGTAACTCAGATGAGTGTTGTGTCTATAAAACCTTCAGAAATAGAGGATATTCCTGCTATTTTGGGAGAAAAAGATGTCATCAAAGCATTGCAGTTATTACCTGGGATTCAGCGAGGTAATGAAGGAAGTGCAGGATTCTTTGTAAGAGGAGGAACCCCGGATCAGAATTTGATCATATTGGATGAAGCACCGGTATACAACTCAAATCATTTATTCGGAATATTTTCAGTATTTAATGGAGATGCTATTAAGTCTATAGAAACCTATAAAGGAGGGTTTCCGGCAAGATTTGGCGGTAGGTTATCTTCTGTGCTTAAAATAGATACAAAAAATGGGAATAAAGAAAGGTTGAGTGGAAAAATAAACGTTGGATTGATATCTTCTTCTCTCTTGGTCGAAGGACCAATAAATAAAGGAAAAACTTCGTTTATTTTTAGTGGGCGCAGAACATATGCAGATCTATTGTCTAAGCCTTTTCAAACATCTAATTTTAAGTTAGGTTATTATTTTATGGACCTTAATTTTAAAATACACCACGTTTTTAATGAAAAAAATAAACTATACTGGAGTAATTATTTTGGACAGGATAAATTTAAAGCAGTTAATAAAGAAGAAAGAAATGATTCTGAAACAAAATTGTTTTGGGGTAATATTACTTCTACATTACGTTGGAATCATCAATTTAGCGATAAGTTTTTCTCTAATACTTCTTTAATTTTTAGTAATTATAATTTTGGGATAAAGTTCGATGAAAAGTTTAATAATGAAATTTTTAAATTTAAAACAGACTCAGGAATCAATGACTACGGTATTAAAGCGGATTTTGATTATTATCCAAGCCCTAGGCATTCCATAAAATTTGGGTTGGCATCTACATATCATAATTTTGTACCAAAACAATCCCGGATAAGACAAACAGGAGTAAATAATTCTGATATTACACAAAAAATCGAATCTCTGGAGAGTGCGTTATATCTCGAAGATGATTGGAAAATTACCAATTCATTAAGTTTCTCTCCCGGGTTAAGGTTAACTCACTTTCAGTTTAAATCAACAGATTATCTTAATCTGGAACCAAGAGCAACTATTGCCTGGAATGTAAAACCCGATTTGGCATTAAAGGCGTCATATTCCAAAATGAATCAATACATTCATTTACTTTCCAATTCGGGAATAGGATTGCCTACAGATCTTTGGGTATCTTCTACTGATAAGCTGAAACCTCAGGTTTCTGAACAATATGCGTTAGGTGTTGCTAAAGATTTTATGGATGATGGATATTCTATTACTGTCGAAGGGTATTATAAAAAAATGGATGATGTGATAGCATATAAAGAAGGAGCCTCATTTTTACTATTAGAAGACTTGGGAACAGGAAAAGAAATTGATTGGGAAGATAATATTACCACAGGTCAGGGATGGGCTTACGGTACAGAAATATTATTACGTAAAAAAACAGGGAAACTTACTGGTTGGTTAGGGTATACATTATCGTGGTCAGAAAGACAATTTGAAGAACTAAATCAAGGGCGTAAGTTTTTCTCGAAATATGATAGGAGACATGACCTTTCTTTGGTTGGTATATATAAACCTAATGATCGTATTACACTATCGGGAACATGGTTGTTTTCTTCAGGAAATAACTTTAATCTTCCAGACACTGAGTCTTTATCAAATACAAGTAATTTTCCGATAACAATCCCAGATCTTTCTAGTGGTGGAACACCTTTTAGTACAGAACGAAATAATTTTAGAGGAGAAAATTATCATCGTTTGGATTTAGGAATTCAATTTCATAAAAGATTTTCAAAAAATAGAGAACGTACTTGGGGATTTTCAATATATAATATTTATGGAAAAAAGAATCCTTTCTACTATTATTTTGAGGATACTAAACTTAAAAAAGTATCGATCCTGCAATTTGTTCCATCCATTAATTATACCTATAAATTTTAACAAGTAAAATCAATTGAACCAAAATTATTAGAAAACTATAAAAAGATAAATATGAAGTATTTCCAAAATATAATAGTATTACTGCTTAGTGTTGGACTATGTAGTTGCGAAACAAGTGTAGATGCAAGCGACTTATTAAAAAATGAACAACTCGTTATTATAAATGGCTATTTATCACCACAAGATACAACTTTGAAAGTGCAAGTGTCTAGATCTAAATCAAGAGGAGCAACTACAACCAATTCTAAAGATATGGTAATTAAAGATGCTACAGTGGTGATAGTTGATGAAGCAGGTAATGAAGTTGCCCTTAGGTATATGGATGCGTCTTTAAACTATGAAGCACCAGCAAGTGACTTAGCGATTATTCCAGGTAAAAAATATTTTTTAAGAGTAATGGCCCAAGGTAAAGAATATAAAGCATCTTGTATAATACCCATAGCATTGGTGCAAAAGATAGAACATAATATTCAGATAAAACAAGACGAATTCTCAGGAAATCGCTTATTGAAAGTTACCATAGGGGATATTAAAGATCAACGTAATTTTTATATCATAGGAGCTGCAGTTGCTAAGTCTTTTGATAATGGAGGAGGAACAACTAATGACGGAGTAGAAAATATAAATTTCGAATTTAAACAATTTGCAACAGATATAAGTAGAGAAAATTCTGTAATCACTGCAGATGGATTTTTTACTTTATCTGCTGCATTGCCTAATCTTAAATTAAAGATTCAGGTAGCCAATGCAGAAAAAATATTATACGAAGCCCTGAGGGCTACATATTTAAATAATTCTAATAATGGAAACTCTTTAGCAGAACCTATTATAGCTCCTAACAATATAGAAGGAGAGAATGGATTTGGTGTTTTTGCGGGATATCAATTAACTGAAAAGGAAGTTACTTTCTAGATAAAAAAAATAAAATGGATAAACAACGTTTTTTTAACGAACTTAAATAGTTTTGACAACATAATCTTAATAATTTATTACTTTTAGGGTCAGGTTTTAATTTTAGAAATGAGTATCGAACAAGAAGATCATATACTACAACTCTTAACACGTTATTTGCAAGGTGACGTGAAAGATGATGAACAAAAATTTGTAGAGGATTGGATTGCAGAATCCAAATCTAATAAAATCTATTTTGGAGAAGTTAAACACATATGGGATACCTCAGAAAGTATAGCAGATTTTGATCAAATTAATGTAGATGAACAATGGAACAAATTTGAATCTGGCATAATTGCTACAGTAAAGAAGAAACCAAAGTCAAATAAAGTTTATCTTAAAATTGCAGCATCTATTGTGTTTTTGATAGGTTTAGGTTTTTATTTTAATTCATTTTTTAATACAGAAGTAACGTTAATAGCAAAAGCAGGAATAGAAAATAAATTTATATTACCCGATGAATCTATAGTTTGGCTTAATGAAGGTAGCCAACTTACATATAAAAAAGGTTTTAAAGGAGACAGCAGACATTTAAATCTAGAAGGTGAAGGCTTTTTTGAAGTTACAAAAGACCCTGATAAACCATTTATTGTTATTGCCAATGCGACAGAAACTAAGGTTTTAGGAACATCATTTAACTTAAAAAATAATACTAAGACAAAAGAAGTCGAACTTGTATTAGTAACTGGTAAGGTTGAGTTTTTATCAAAAAATCAAAAAGAAATTTTGACTCCGGGAGATAAGATTACTGCAGTAGTAAGTGGTAAATTGATAAAAACTGTAAACGAAAACCTAAATTTTTCTACATGGAAATCGGGTTTACTTAGATTTGAAAAAACTTCTATAGAACAAGTAATTAAAGATATAGAATTGTATTACAATAAAAATCTAATCATCGAGAGTAAGGAATTTGTTAATTGTACATTAACTACTATCTTTGACAACGAATCGCTTGAAGATGTTTTAGAGACTCTTAAGATATTATTTGATGTCACATATGAAAAAATTGATTCGAATACTATTATCATAAAAGGAGGGGATTGTAATTCATAAAAACATCGTTTTTTTTGCAAAAATCAAATTGCCGATTTAATCTTTATTGTGAGAATAAAAATGGTTAGAGTACTATTTCTAGTGCTTTTTATTGGATGGCTTGATGGTTATGCCCAAGAAACTATTCTAGATCAAAAAATTAGTTTAGTCAAAGAAAATGTATCTATTTCCAGTGTTCTGAGCGAATTAGAAACTACATTAGATTTTACAATAGGATATTCAGATAGTGCAATTGATCTTTCTAAAGTGATATCTATTTCTATTAGAAATAAAACTTTAGCTCAAGTATTAAAAACCATTTTCCCTTCTAAATTATATCAATTTAAACTTTTAGGTAAAAAACTACTGATTTATAAACGACCAAAAAAGTATACAATTAGCGGTTATATTTCTGAAAAAGGAAGCCAGGAATATCTGAGTAGTGTGTCTATTTATATCCCAGAGCTTAATGCTGGTACAATAACCAATGATTATGGATTTTATTCTCTTTCTATTCCAGAAGGTAGTTACCAAGTATTGATCTCGTTTGTTGGGTATAAGAGTATTAAGAAAAACATCGATCTTGTTTCTGATCGTGTCATAAATTTTGATTTAGAATTAGACACTCAATACCTTGATGAAGTCATTATTAACTCTGATCAGGAAACAAATAAAAGTCAGGTTACACAGATGAGTTCTGAGAGACTAAATCCTTCGATTTTTGAAGATATCCCTACAATTCTGGGAGAAAAAGATGCTATTAAAACCTTACAACTATTGCCAGGAGTGCAATCTGGCGGAGAAGGTTCTGCCGGATTTTATGTTCGTGGCGGAACGCCAGATCAAAACCTTATTATATTAGATGAAGCCACGGTTTATAACTCTAATCATCTTTTCGGAATTTTTTCCATATTTAATGGAGATGCTATTAAATCAGTAGAAATATTTAAAGGAGGTTTTCCTGCACGGTTTGGAGGAAGACTATCTTCTGTAGTAAAAATAGATACTAAAAATGGGAATAAGGAAAAATTTACGGGCAAAGCAAATATCAGCTTGATTTCATCATCATTAGTACTAGAAGGCCCTATCATAAAAGGAAAAACGTCATTCGTGATAAGTGGTCGAAGAACATATGCAGATCTATTACTTTTACCATTTATGTCCAAGGAATATAAACTTATAGAGGTCAGTATATAAATACTTAACTTGGAGATCAATAAATATATAGTTTTATGAATGTTTTTAAGGGTCAAAATCTTCTAGAGTTCTCTGATCGGTTCAAAACCGATGAAGATTGCAAGGAATACCTAGCTTCAATGAAGTCAGAAATGGATTATAAGTGTTTGAGATGTAATCATACAGCTTGCCAAGTTCGTAAGGATTTTTCGAGGCAATGTAACATATGTGGTCACATCGAATCGGCTACTGCTAATACACTTTTCCATAAGGTAAAGTTTGGAGTAAGAAAAGCATTTTTTATTTGCTTTGAGATGTCCACGACCACTAAAAGTTTATCTGCAAGCTATATGGGTGTGCGCTATGGCGTAACAGAAAAGACAGCCAGACTTTTTATGTTGAAAGTTAGGGAGGCTATGGGTTCAGGTGGGAATAATCCAATGGATGGTGATGTTCACGTTGACGAATTTGTTTTGGGTGGTAGAGATCAAGGCAAAACAGGCAGAAGCTATGACGGTAAGAAAAAGAAGGCTGTAACAGCGGTTCAGCTTACAGAAGACGGTAAAGTTAAGAGGATGTACGCTATGAAAATAAATGATTTTTCAGCGCAATCACTACAATACATATTTGTTAATCATATTAGCCGAGAGGCTAATGTCACAACTGACCAATGGAGAGGATATAGACCTATTTCAAAGGCATACAATATAACTCAACTACCCAGTAATAGGGGATTGAATTTTAAAGCACTTCATACGATGATACACCAAGTTAAATCTTGGATTAGGACAACCTATTCTTGGGTAAGTGATGAGAATCTCAATAGATATTTTAATGAGTTTTGTTTTAGGATAAACAGATCTCAAAGTAAAGCTACGATCTTCAATAACTTAATAACAAAAATGGTACAAGGAGATAAAATATATCACAAAGAATTAATAAGTAACTAACTACTGACCTCTATAAACTTATTTATTATTTCACCGATGTCAATGCTAAGCTTCATCATGTTATAAATGATAAGAATAAGTTGTATTGGAGCACATACTATGGGCAAGATAAATATAGATATAAAACTGCTGTTGAGAAAGAGAAATCTAAGCAGAAAATTCTTTGGGGTAATATAACTTCTACTTTACGATGGAATCACGAATTTAATAATAAACTCTTCTCTAATACATCATTAATATTTAGTAACTATAAATTTACAGTTAGTGAAGATGAAAAGGGAGCATTAGAAACAAATTCTATGTTTAAAACAAGCTCTGGGATCAATGATTATGGAATTAAGTTTGATTTTAATTACTATCCTAACCCTGATCATACATTTAAGTATGGATTAAGTTCTACCTATCATGATTTTACTCCGAAAGAAATTGACATTAGAAATGTAAATGAAAAGGAGATTGTAAACATACAAAAAATCAAAACTATAGAGAGTGCAATATATATCGAAGATGATTGGAGAATTAATGATAAAATAAGTTTATATCCTGGTATACGTTTTAGTCATTTTCAACATAGATCCAAAAGTTATTTTAAACCAGAGATGAGACTTTCTGTAGCCTATAAATTATTTCCTTTGCTTACATTAAAAGGGTCGTATGCAAAAATGAATCAGTACATACATAGATTATCCAATAGCGGTATAGGTCTGCCTACAGACCTTTGGGTGTCTTCTACAGATCGACTAAAACCACAACTTTCTGAACAAATTGCTTTAGGGTTGGCCAAAGATTTTGGAGACAAGAGTTATGAGTTAACCATTGAAGGATATTATAAAAAAATGAATGATATCATAGCGTTTAAAGAAGGGGTTTCTTTTGCAAATCTTGGAAGCCCAAAAGAAATCACAGGATCAATTCGAACTATTGATTTCGTAAATGGTATTACTACTGGTAAAGGCTGGGCATACGGAACAGAATTTTTGCTAAGAAAAAAGAAAGGAAAACTAACCGGTTGGTTGGGATACACTTTGTCGTGGTCTCAAAGACAATTTGAAGATTTAAATGAAGGGGGAATATTTAATGAACGTTATGACAGAAGGCACGATTTCTCTATTGTTGGGGTTTATAAACCTAATAAAAAGATGACTATTTCTGGTAATTGGTTGTTTTCATCAGGGATTAATTATAACCTCCCAAATACATTAGGAGTTGCTGCTGGTGATAATTTTCCGATAGAAGGTGTAAACAATAATGATAATATATTATTATTTAATACCAAAAAAAATAATTTTAAAGGAGAAAACTTTCATCGTTTAGATTTGGGAATTCAATTTCATAAAACCACAAAACGTAATAGAGAAAGAACATGGGGTTTTTCGTTTTACAATGTATATGCCAGAAAAAATCCTTTTTATTATGAAATTACTAACGAAAATCAGAGCTCTCCTAATGCTTTATATAGAAGATATCTATTTCAGTTTCTTCCGTCGTTTAATTACAGTTTAAAATTTTAACATATGAAACTATACATTTTATTAATAATTGGTTTTATCGTTCTAGGTTGCGAAGACCTAAAAGAAGAGATAAAAAATAGACCAGAAGGAGAGAAGTTGGTTTTGATTAATGGTTTTTTATCTCCTGAAGAAGAAGTAATCAAAGTTCAAGTTTCTAAAACGATATCTGTGTTTGATGAACCTTTACAAATTGAACAAGTAGATCTTGTAAATACTTTAATTATTAAAGATGCAGTAGTAACTATCAAAAATGAAAACCAAGATGAGGTAGAATTAGGATATTCTAGCGATAACAAATTATATCAGATTGCCTCTAGTGAATTTTTAATAGAACCAGGAAAAAGCTATACTCTAAATGTCTTAGCCGAAGGAAAAGAATTTAAAGCTACTTGTACTATTCCTGTTATGAAAATACAAAATGTATCAGCTGCTATTGGATTTAGAATTGTTGATGATAATCTCGTAGAGAATCTTAATGTAAGTTTTGATGATATAAAAGGTAAAAATAATTTTTATATCCTAGGAGCATTATTTAATGTGATCAATAGTACAGAAGAAAACCGCTCTATTGCAAATTTTGATATTGAAAGATTCGCTACCGATGTAAATGGAGATGGACTAGGCATATCTGCAAATGGAACTATCTTTAATACAAATGAAAGTTTAGAAGTTACAGTAAAAGTCGCAAATGTAGATGAGCTTATTTATACTACTCTAAGAGCTTCATTTTTGAATAGAGATCAAACAGAAAATCCTTTCTTTCAACCTATTATACCTCCCAGTAATATACAAGGAGAAGGTGGTTATGGTGTTTTTGCTGGATTTAGACTGTTAGAGAAAAAACTAACCCTTGGTCCGGTTAACCCTTAGATGAATTTTGAAAATGTCTATAGATCAGATATCCACCATATCCAATAAACAGTAGAGTAATGATAGCTCTAAAACCCCATTCTGCTTCAGCCTGTAATCGGTTATAGAGGCGTAAACTTCCAAATAAAATAAGAGCAATCCCGATCATCAAGTCCCAGGTTCTACGAGGTGATTTATTTTCGTTTTCCATAATTTTAAGACAAATTATTGTTGATAATAGGAAGGGCCTTTTCTGTATCAATCTTTTTTACAAAAAGTTGAATATGATCTGGTATTCCACCACCAAAACCAGCGATCATTCCTGATTTCATATCATCTCGAGTGATAGAATTAATACCTTGATCCTGTAATAAGGATTGCAAAAACTGAACATTGATTAAACTACCGGTATATACTCTTTCATATTCACTTTCAGGAAACATAGTGTTGATTATATTTAAGCATTAAAATATGTACTGTCCCATATGGCAGTATTAAAGTTTTTTCCAAGTGCGAATCCATAAAATAACACCACAGCTACTACCGATTTAAACATAAAGAATAAAATCATGATAAACGTTGATGTAGTACTATGTTTTGTGAACATGCCTTCTGGAACCATAAATGTAAGTAAAAGACTTACGAGAAAGGTGAGAATAAGTAAGTTTTCTAAACTTTTAAAAAACCACATCATGAATTTACGTAGCGGATGCAAATCATTTCCCCATTTGTGAACTAAATAAAAGTAGTCATTACCCATAGGAGCAAAGAGTAGGGGATCATCAGCATTTTCTAATTTAAATAATTTAGATGGTGCAATGATTTTAAATCCCTTCAGTTCGGTTTGGTGTTTTTTCTCCAGATTTTTGATAGCAGAAACTGCAGATAGTGGTAATTTTCCTTTAAAATATGTAGCATCCAAAAAACGTAATCGGTAGGTAATGCAGATTTTTTTGATTTGATCCAGATGATATATCCTATGTGTTTCTACATGATCAAGATCAAAAGTATTCTGTACTATGTGAGAAGAAGTTTCCAGGTTTTTAAGAATTTGATTCTCATGCTTCTCTTCTTTCAGGAAGACTTTATGTACTTGCTCTTTCCAGGTAGAGGCATTACATTCTTTATCCCTTAATTTACCAAGTTGCTGTTCTATGTTTGTTCTGGGAAATAACATCTTCTTTTTTTAGCACTACTAAATTAGCGATTTGAGTTAAGGTATACAAGATTAATAGTTTGATGTTAAGTTAAATATAACTTTTGATTTTTAGAAAGATTTCGACAAGCTCAATCTGACATTCAATATAATTTAATAAAAAAATCACAGCACCCGATTAACAATAATCCCGGTATTATTTTTTATCTTTTTAAGATAATCAACCAAAGGCAACGTAGAGATCTCTACCTGGCCCTTTGAAGAAGCATGTAATAAATGAATTCGCCCATCTTCTTTACGTATGGCAATTCCTGTATGTGTGATATCTAATCCTTTGATTGATGTTGTTAATGCTATAATATCACCTGATAGTATTGAAGTTTCATTTTCTTCAATTTGATCTTTCGGCAAAAAGCATATAGAAGATTGATCAATATTAGCTTCTGATTGTTGTATGCCTTCAAAGTTTTTATCATCTTTTAGAAATGGATAAAGTTCTCGATGGGTAGTCATAAAATTTATGTCTTTCTCTATTTCTACACCACCAATATTTCCGGTGATATTTTTTAAAATACCCTTTTGTTCATTGTCGGTTATCCATTCAGAAAAATAATGCAATCGTGATGCATAGCCATCCAATTTTCCGTTTTTGTATCGTATTTTCTCTAGGTATGCAGTATAGGCATCAAAATCATCTTTGTCATTTTTAAGCATTAGGCTTAAAACCAGTACATTTTCTACAAACGTAGTGCAATCCAAACCTTGTAGGTTAATTACCAAAGATTCTTCTGTACCTATCTCTAGAGTTTTAGCTACATAAGGAGTGCCTAAGAAAGTTTTTCCAACAAACACTATAGTTTCTCCAAAATTGGTTTTTGGAGTGTATTCTTTTTTAAGTTGAGCTATTTTGGTTGTGAAAATTTCTTTGTCTTTTGCAGAACATGTGATTTGCTGAGCATTTGCATGATATGTGATTATAAAAAATAATAATATAAAATTTCTAATGCGCATCGAAGTTATTTAAAGATGTATTGTTCTGTAAAATACAAAAAAGCAACCAAAGACACCTCTTTGATTGCTTTTAAAACAAAAACATTATAAAAAATTATATAATCGTAGATTGTCCTACGTGTATATTCTCAAAATTGATGTTAGAGTCCTCTGGATTTAATATGTAATCTGCAATAAAATCTCCTACTTTTTCTGTTGTAAGTGGATTATTAGAGTTTAAATCAGGAGTAGTGATATCTAATTCTAACGCCTTTTCTACTGCATCTCTAATCGCGTTGGCTTCTCCCAATAAATTAAAATGCTCTAGTAGCATAGCAGCAGATAGTATTGCAGCAATTGGATTGGCAATTCCTTTTCCTGTAGCTTGCGGAAAAGATCCATGTATGGGTTCAAACATACAACACGTATTTCCGACAGAAGCAGAGGCTAAAAGACCAATAGACCCACCAATAACACTAGCCTCGTCTGAAATAATATCTCCAAACATATTTTCGGTAAGAATTACATCAAATTGACTAGGGTTCAGTATCATTTGCATAGCAGCATTATCAACAAATAAAAAGTCTAGAGTTACATCACTATAATCTTTAGCGATTTCAGTAACTACTTTTCTCCATAAGCGTGATGATTCTAATACATTGGCTTTGTCTACCAGGGTAAGCTTTTTTCTACGTTTTTGAGCGGCTTTAAATGCCAGATGCGTAATACGCTCAATTTCTTCTCTAGAGTACTCACAAAGATCAGAAGCAACATTACCGTCATCACTTAATTCTTTTTTTCCAAAATAGATACCACCTGTTAACTCGCGATAGATAGAAATATCAGTTCCTTCAATAATCTCACGTTTAAGAGGAGATTTATCGATTAGGGTAGAATAGGCTTTTACAGGGCGAATATTTGCATAAAGTCCAAGTTCTTTTCGTAATTTTAACAGTCCTTGCTCAGGACGAACTGGAGCACTGGGATCATTATCATATTTTGGAGCACCTATGGCACCAAACAATACAGCGTCTGTATTAACGCAAAGCTCTAATGTTTCATCGGGTAATGGGTTTCCGGTTTTATCGATTGCAATAGCACCAACTAATCCTTCTTTAAACATAAAGGAGTGATCAAAGTTATGAGCAATTGCCTCTAATGCTTTTATAGCCTGAGTGGTTACTTCTGGGCCAATACCGTCTCCTGATAATACTGCGATATCTAATTTCATAAGTTTATTCTCTTTTTACCATACCGAGATCGAAGTGTTTTCTGTTTTTGATTGTAATTTGTTTAGACTTCGACAGGCTCAATCTGACAATTCTATTTAGTTATATTCTTTCGTTTTCAAATTCTTCTATAGCTTCTTTATTATTGATTAAAAAATCAATATCATCATATCCATTCATCAAACAGGTTTTCTTATATGAGTTAATTTCAAAAGATGAAGAAGAACTAGTAGTGAGAATAGTAATTTTTTGTACTTCAAGATCTACTTCAATTTGTGTATTAGCATCATTTTTGATTTCACTAAATAATTCCTGTAGATATTCGGGAGTTACTTGAATGGGTAATACTCCATTATTAAGTGCATTTCCTTTAAAAATATCAGCAAAGAAACTGGATACGACTACTTTAAAACCATAGTCATTGATTGCCCATGCTGCATGTTCTCTACTAGAACCACACCCAAAATTATCTCCTGCTACTAATATTTTACCTTTATAAGTAGTGTCATTTAATACAAAATCCTGATTTAGACTTCCATCTTTATGAAAACGCCAATCTCTAAATAAATTTTCTCCAAATCCATCACGACTAGTAGCTTTTAAAAACCGTGCAGGGATGATTTGATCGGTATCTACATTTTCTATAGATAGTGGTATAGCAGAGGATGTTAGTTTGATAAACTTATCCATAATCAATTTAGTTGTTTAGTAATATCAATAATTTTTCCTTCTATAGCTGTTGCTGCAGCAACCAGAGGGCTTGCTAAAATTGTTCTTGCACCTTGTCCTTGTCGTCCTTCGAAATTACGATTAGAAGTAGATACGCAATACTCTCCTTCAGGAATTTTATCATCGTTCATTGCAAGGCAGGCAGAGCATCCTGGTTGTCGTAATTTGAATCCTGCATTTTCAAAAACATCTTTTAATCCTTCTTCAACAATCTGCTGTGCTACGAGTTGTGATCCAGGAACAAACCAAGCAGTTACATTGTTTGCTTTTTTCTTACCTTTAATATAGTCTGCTGCAATTCTAAAATCTTCAATTCTACTATTGGTACAACTTCCTATAAAAACATAATTAATTTCTTTATCCACAAGAGATTGCCCTTTCTCAAAATTCATATATGCTAATGATTTTTCGAATGAAGCATTATTTTCTACAGGTATATTTTCTGAGATTTTGATTCCCATTCCGGGATTAGTACCATACGTAATCATGGGTTCGATATCTGCTGCATCAAAATGGTATTCTTTGTCAAATACAGCATCATTATCTGTAGGTAATGTTTTCCAGTAGGCAACTTTTTTACCAAACTCATCACCTGTAGGAGCAAATTCTTTTCCTTTGATATATTCAAAAGTAGTTTCATCTGGAGCAATCATTCCTCCACGAGCCCCCATTTCGATACTCATATTACAGACGGTCATTCTACCTTCCATCGACATATCTTCAAATACATTTCCAGCGTATTCGCAAAAATATCCGGTACCAGCATTAGTACCTAGTTTTGCAATCACATATAAGATCACATCTTTGGGTAATACTCCCGGTTTTAATTGCCCATTTACATTTACTCTAAGGCTTTTAGGTTTTTGAAGCAGTAAACACTGACTAGCAAATACTTGTGCTACCTGACTGGTTCCTATACCAAAAGCGATGGTTCCAAAAGCACCGTGGGTAGAAGTATGACTATCACCACAAACCATAGTCATTCCTGGTTGTGTTATGCCTAACTCTGGTGCCATTACATGAACAATACCATTGTATTTATGGCCAAGACCATATAGTGTAATTTCATTTTTCTTACAGTTTTTGGTAAGCTGTTCGAGTTGATTTCTGGATAATGCATCTTTGACAGGAAGATGTTGATCCTCTGTAGGAGTGTTATGATCAGCTGTAGCTACAATCTGATCAGGCCTGAAAACAGGAATACCACGTTGTTCTAATTCTCCAAATGCTTGTGGACTAGTAACTTCATGGATTAGATGTTTGTCAATATATAATATTTGTGGACCGTCTTGTATCTCTTTGACTACATGTGCATCCCATACTTTGTCAAATAAAGTTTTCTTCATATGTATATAAAATACCTACAAAAGAACTAAAGCTTTTGTAGGTTTTTAGTATTATTTTATGCTACTACAGTAGCTACATTAGTATTTCTCATGATTTGATGAATGTCTTCATCGATAACTTCTTTCTTGCGATCAGCAAATTTCAAAAATTCAGAATAAACATCATCTAATTGAAGTTTTGATAACTCATAACCAACTTTTTTAGCTCTATATGCTAATGCAGCTCTTCCGCTTCTGGCAGTAAGTACAATAGCAGATTCTGTAACTCCAACTTCTTCGGGGTCAATAATTTCATAAGTTTCCCGGTTCTTAATTACTCCATCCTGGTGTATTCCCGAACTATGAGCAAAAGCATTAGCTCCAACAATGGCTTTATTAGGTTGTACCATCATACCCATATGATCAGATACCATTTGGCTAGTTCCGTATAATAATTTAGAATCAATATCAGTATTTAGATTTAGGTACGGATGTTGTTTCATAATCATGACCACTTCTTCTAGAGATGTATTACCTGCACGTTCACCAATACCATTAATAGTACATTCGATTTGTCGAGCACCATTGATTGCTCCTGCAATAGAATTTGCAGTAGCAAGGCCTAAATCATTATGACAGTGACAAGAAATAATAACATTATCTATACCTTTTACATTCTCTTTAAGATACTTAATTTTTGCTCCATATTCTTCTGGTAAGCAATACCCTGTGGTATCAGGAATATTAAGTACAGTAGCTCCGGCTTTAATCATAGCTTCGCATACACGAGCCAAAAATTCATTGTCGGTTCTCCCTGCATCTTCTGCAAAAAACTCAACATCCTCAACAAAAGATTTTGCATATTTTACCGCAGCAACTCCTTTTTCTATTACCTTATCCTGAGTAGAATTAAATTTATATTTAATATGAGATTCAGAAGTACCTATACCTGTATGAATTCTAGGTTTTTTAGCATAACTTAAAGCTTCAGCAGCAACTTTAATATCCTTTTCTACAGCTCTGGTTAATCCACATACAGTTGCATTTTTAACGATTTTTGCGATTTCACTTACCGAAGCAAAATCTCCTGGACTTGAAACAGGGAACCCAGCTTCAATTATGTCTACCCCCAAAAGGTCAAGTTGTTCTGCAATAACTAATTTCTGTTGCGTATTTAACTTACACCCAGGGACCTGTTCTCCGTCTCTTAGTGTGGTATCGAATATTTGAACTTTATTATTACTCATAGAAATATAGTGAATTTGACTTTTAGTGTTCTCTCTAAAACACCATTATTTTAAAATATTCTTAAAAGATGTTTCTTTAATCTCTTACGAATTTATATTTTGGGAATTCAAAAGGGAAGTATTTGATTACTGATTTTACAATGCTAAAATCTTTTAATTGAAACATAACTATTTTTAAATCAGTTAATTATATTATATTTTCATACAATGACTAATGACCAAAAAGATCCATTGTTTGTTTTAGTGAAATCGCTTTCTAAATCAGAAAAACGACAATTTAAGGTATATGTAGGGCGGTTAGGAGTGAACACAGACTCTAAATTTCTAGCTCTTTTTAATCATCTGGATAAACATGATTCTCTGGATGAAGATTTTGTTGTTTCAAAAGGAATTGTAAAAAAACAGCAATTTTCTAACCTCAAGGCTCATTTATATAAGCAAATATTAATTAGCTTAAGATTGAGTCCTTTACATCAAAATATACGTTCACAGATACGAGAACAATTAGATTTTGCTTCTATTCTATACCATAAAGGGCTATATAAACAAAGCTTAAAAATATTAGATAAAGCAAAAACTCTGGCTATGGAAAATGAAGAACATAATATCGCGTATGAAATAGTAGAGTTCGAAAAAATTATAGAAACACAATACATAACCAGAAGTATCAATAGTAGAGCAGACGAACTAACTGTTGAAGCCAAAATGCTAAGTATGAAAAATGTATTGACTAGCAGACTATCCAATTTATCTCTTCAACTATATGGTTTAATGCTCAAAAGTGGTTATGTGAGAAATGATAAAGAACATCAAGAAATCACTAATTATTTTAATGGAAAACTACCAAAATATGAATGGAATATGTTAGGGTTTAGAGAAAAACTTTGGCTATATAAAGCTCACCTGTGGTATAGTTTCATTGTTCAGGATTTCTTATCATGCTATAAGTATTCGAAAAAATGGTTGGATTTGTTTTATGAACATCCAAAGATGATTATTCAAAACCCTGTTTTTTTTTCTTAGAGGAAATCATTACTTATTAGAGTCTTTGTATTTAATAAAAGATAAAACACAATTAAAATCTACTTTACAAGAATTTGAAAATAACATTGCTGATTTTACTTTTCCTAAAGATGATAATATAGAGGTTTTATCTTTCCAATTTATTTATAACAATAAATTGAATGTGCATTTTTTAGAAGGTAGTTTTGATGAAGGAGAATATTTGGTAGAAGAGATCCTTAGTGGGATTTCAGAATTTAAAAACCGTTTAGATGATCATCATATAATGGTGCTTTATTATAAAATTGGCTGTTTGTATTTTGGAATGGCGAATCATAGAAAATGTATTGAATACCTAACCAAAATTATTAATAATAAATCCTTGAAGATGAGAGAAGACTTGATGTGCTTCTCCAGAGTACTAAGTTTGGTAGCTCATTATGAAGCGGGAATGGATTATCATTTAGAAAGCCAATTAAAAGAAACATATCGATTCTTGATTAAAATGGATGATTTACATGAAGTGCAAAAAGAAATGATCAAGTTCCTTAAAAACCTTGGAGATATTTATCCACACCAAATTAAAGAAGAGTTTAGAAAGCTTCATAAAAGGTTAAAACAGTATGAAGATCATCCTTATGAAAAACGAGCTTTTTTATACCTGGATATTTTATCATGGCTCGAAAGTAATATTGAAGGAAGACCAGTGGCAGATATCATTAAAGAAAAAGCTGAAGGACTTGTCAGATAAATTGATATAATAATTATTTTTACGAAATAAAAAAACCGTAGTTTCTACTTGAATAGATGATTGTGTTTTTGTTTTATTTTTTTTATAAAAAATAGGGTAATCGTCTTTTTACTTGTTGTTAGGGTAGAGAACATAAACAATTAGATTATCGGAAGAAATTACCCTCTTAATTGTATGAGTAAAATTAAAAAAGTAGTTCAGGAATTAGTAGTATTCTTTTTTTTGATATTCGCTTTTTTGGGTAATGCTCAGATCACGGTTGATGACCATTCTTTTACTGTAGCACAATTAGTAGAAGATGTTTTGGTAGATAGCCCTTGTGCAACGGTAGAAAATTTCTCTTCTTTCACAGGAACCAATTTTGGAATTAACGGTATAGGTTATTTTGAATCTAATAATTCTGGTTTTGAGATTGATAGAGGAGTAATTTTAAGTACTGGATATGCAAGAAGTGCCGTTGGTCCAAATGGAATAACTGCTTTGTCTGAAGGGGATAGTTCAGGATGGGGTGGTGATGCTGATCTGGGATTGGTTACTAATACGGCTAATTTATTTAATGCAAGTTATATTCAATTTGAATTTGTTCCAACTATAGATTTTATTAGTTTCGATTTTTTATTTGCATCAGAAGAGTATACCGCAGGTTTTCCTTGTACATTTTCTGATGTCTTTGCTTTTATTCTTACCGACTCTTCAGGAAATTCAAGAAACTTAGCAGTGGTACCAGGTACAAATATTCCTATTAAAGTAACTACGGTTAACGAAGGAGTGGATCTAAATTATGATGGAGATTATGATGATACAATCAATCAAGTTTCAGAGTGTATACCGAAAAACCCAAATTTTTACAATAGAACCATTCCACCTGGAAGTCTTGCTCCAATAAATTTCAATGGTTACACAAAAGTTTTGAAAGCTTCGGGGAGTGTAGTTGTCGGTGAGCGATATACAATTAAACTGGTTATTGCAGAAAATCAAGACGGAAAATATGATTCTGCAGTGTTTTTGGCAGCAGGAAGCTTTGATATTGGAGGAAATCTAGGAGATGATAGAACTATCGCAAAAGGAAATCCTGGTTGTTTAGGAGAATCAATAATATTAACTGCTACTATTGGAAGTGGATCTATCTATGTATGGATGAAAGGTGGCATTCCTTTGGCACCTGGCGACGGAACTACATTACTAGCAGGAGGAGAGCAATTAGAGGTAACACAGGATGGAACATATAGTGTAGATATTGATGTTTCTGGTTTATGCACATCATCTGATTCAGTTGATATAGAATTCGCAATTCCTCCAGTAATAGCAGCCTCACCAGATGACCTTAAATCTTGTGATCCAGAAAGCGATGGTATAGCTTCTTTTGATTTTAGTAACAATACTCTTTTGGTATTAGGAAGTCAGAACCCTTCGGTATATAAAGTATCATATCATCTCAATAAAGACGATGCAGAAAATTATAAGGGATCTATTAGAGAGAATGTAATTGCTACACCTAATGATTATAAAAATATTTCTTCTCCTCAGACGATTTGGCTTAGAATTGCAGAATCAACACAAACATGTTATACTACAGTTCCTTTCACAATTACAGCACTGCCCATAGCTCCAATTACTTTAGAAGAAGAATATACAAGATGTCTGGACCAAGAAGGAACATTAATTAATATATTACCAAATGATATTGAACTAGAATTAGATACTACTCAATATGCTTTTCAGTGGTATGCGGGCCTTCAAGCGGTAATGGGAAATGAAATTCCCGGAGAAATAAATGCATCTTTTACTCCTCAGGTTTCAGGAGATTACTCAATAGAAATAACAAATCTAGCTAATGGATGTTCTATATCCAAAGGTATTAAGATTGTAGACTCGTATCCACCAGAAGAAATTAAAGCAGAATTAATATCAGGAGCATTTTCTAATAGTGGTAGATATGAAGTTACGGTAACCGGAAACGGACAATATGAGTATAAAATAGATAATGGGGATTGGCAAGAATCTAATTTTTTTGATGGTGTTACTAAAGCAGAACATACCATAACCGTCAGAGATATTAAGATGTGTGGTGAACTTAGTACTAAAGTCGAATTGACTTCTGGATATCCAGAGTATTTTACACCAAACAGAGATGGTTTTCATGATTCATGGAGAATTGAAGAAACAAAAAATGTTAGCATTTCTGAAGTGTTAATTTTTGATAGATATGGTAAACTCTTAAAAGATCTTGGTGTAAACGATAATTGGGATGGAACATATAGAGGAAGTCAGTTACCAGCAAGTGATTATTGGTTTAAAGTACATTATATTGAAAATGGTGTGCCCAAAGTGTTTAATTCTAATTTTTCATTAATTCGATAAATCTTGTCAAAAAGTAACCAACACTTAAAAAATATACTCGAGTTAAATTTTGCAATGTTGCTAATTAGCACCTCGGGAGCATTAGGAAGGTATATCGATATGCCCGTACCTGTGATTATTTGTTTTAGATCTATTCTAGCGGGGATATTGTTATTTATTTTTTGCAGATGGAAAGGCATTTCTTTTAGAACAGGGAGTAAAGATCGACTCACAATTATTTTAAGTGGAGTATTGATGGGATTGCATTGGATTACCTATTTCTATGCTTTAAAACTATCCAATGTTGCTATTGGAATGCTTTCTATATTTACTTATCCAGTTATTACGGCGCTATTAGAACCTATATTATTAAAAACAAAATTTCAGAAAATACATTTACTATTAGCATTGTTAGTGTTACTAGGTATTTATTTTTTGGTTCCTGATCTGGATTTTAGTAATTCATATACAAAAGCAGTAATTTTAGGTATAATCTCTGCTTTGTGCTATTCATTGAGAAACCTTATCATGAAAACCAAAGTAGGCAACTATAATGGTTCGGTATTGATGTGGTATCAATTAATCGTTATTAGCATTCTTCTTTTACCATTTTTATTTATTATGGATAGCTCTGGTATAAAAAACCAATGGTTACCTACCTTAACTTTGGCTTTATTAACCACTGCTATCGGACATACGTTGTTTTTGGCAAGTTTTAAACGATTTTCAATCACAACAGCTAGTATTATCAGTAGTGTGCAACCAGTGTATGGTATTATTATAGGAATCATTTTCTTGAAAGAAATTCCCGTGTTTTCGACAATTATTGGAGGTGTTCTAATTTTAACTTCTGTTGTTGTGGAGAGTATAAGAACATATAGGTAAACGATACATATGCAAAACATAGTTTTGAAATAGTATAACTTTCTAAAAATATGACACTCTATTAATCTGAATTAGATGTAAGAAAATTACATCAATTCGATGCGACCTAAGAAAATAGTGACTCTTTCTCGAAAAAAAATATTTTCGATACAGTTTTTTTCTCCATTTTATTCTGAAAAATCACTCGAATTGATGCTTCTATACTAGTTCTGATCTAAATTAATTCATAAGAAAAGTATCAGATTTTTAGTTTAGCCAGAAAAAAATGAAACACATTTCACCCCATATTATTATGTATTAGAAAATCTATTACAGCTCGAAACTGCTTCAAAATATTTCACTTTGTTATATTGTTTTGCTTGTAGATATAGATTTTGTATGAATTCGATTAAACAAGTTTTATGATATCTGCGTATTATATTTGGGAGCAATCCATTTTTTGTAGATGAAATACTCTATAAATGGTATTATCATTATTAAAATGAGTAGAATGAGTAACGATTTTATTATGCTATAATATTGAGATGAAAGTACGTCTTGTAACCAATTATCTAATTTTTCTAAAATTATTTTTTCCAAATCTTGATGCCCTACTTCTAATAAGAAATCAATAGCAACTTTAAACTGTTCATAAGAAAAGGAATCCGAAACATCAACATGAGCTCCTTTTCCAGCAGCTGTAGTAATCATATTGTATAGAGCATAGGTGTAAATTTCTTCTCCATAATGATTGATAAAAAATGTAGCTAATTTGTTTTCTACAGAACCGATAAACGATTGATCTTTAGTTTCTTTTTTTTCATAATGGCTTTTGAGCAATGTTATAAAATCTTTTGAACTAGATTCTGTTTCCATTGCTAAGAGTTGAAGAGAAATTAAAAATTTATTTTTTTCTTGTTCATTATCAAAAAAATATTCTAATGTACCCTTATAAATATTTGTGACGACTATAGGACGCTCTACATTTATTATTCTATATACCCCCCGTATTATACCCCATTGTCCAAATACATACAACATTCCGATAATTAATAACGGGATATAGAGTTTTACAGCCCAGTTATAATATTTTGGGGTTCTCTTAAAAATACCTTTTCGATATAAAACAATACAATAAACAATAGCTATAATAAAACCTAAGAACAAAAAAAGGATACAGTTTAAAATCAAAGTACCAGAATGGGGTAATACAATATCTCTAATAATTTCCCATAATGATTTCCAATCGATTTGATCTAAAAAATTTAAAGTTGATTCCATGTTATTATTATTTTAATAACAAATATTCCATATACTGTCTTTTGGAGGAGGAGCAATAATAGATATATTCTCTTTTTTAACGGGATGAATAAAAGATAACTTTCGGGCATGTAAATGAATACTACCATCTTTATTACTCCGATCGGCCCCATATTTCAGATCACCTTTGATTATGCAACCAATACTAGAGAGTTGTGAGCGTATTTGATGATGACGCCCAGTATGAAGATCAATTTCTAATAAACAATAATTATCTAGTTTTTTGATTAACTGATATTCTAAAACTGCTTTTTTACTGTCAGGTACTTCGTTTGTATGTGCATAGGATTTATTTTGTTTTGGATTACGTTTTAGCCAATGTGTTAAGTTGTCATGTTTTTTTGGTGGGCAATCCTTTACCACGGCCCAATATGTTTTTTGAGCTTCTTTGTTAGCAAATAATGCGTTAAGTCTAGGAAGGGCTTTACTTGTTCTTGCAAAAACAACAATTCCGCTTGTAGGACGATCTAACCTATGGACAACACCCAAGTATACTGCTCCTGGCTTATTATATTTTTCTGCAATATACTCTTTGACAACTTCGTTAAGAGGTTTATCTCCTGTCTTATCACCTTGTACAATATCTCCTGGACGTTTGTTGACAATAATAATATGGTTATCTTCATAGAGAACCTGTAGATTATCTTTATTTGAAATGATTTTTTTGGTCAACTTTTGTAAATAAGGTAATTGAATATTTTCGACTAACAACTAATTAATATTGCTCATCTTCATTAGGGAAATCAACAGCCTTCACATCGGTAACATATTGTTTAAAAGCATTAGTCATTTCTGTATATAAGTCTAAATAACGTCTTAAAAAACGAGGATTAAATTCGTGAGTCATTCCTAGCATATCATGAGTTACCAACACTTGCCCATCTACACCATTTCCTGCTCCAATACCAATGATAGGAATAGTAAGACTTTCGGCTACTTCTCTAGCCAATTTGGCAGGCACTTTTTCAAGAACAATTGCAAAACATCCTGCTTTCTCAAGCATAAGAGCATCTTGTTTTAATTTTTGTGCTTCTTCTTCTTCTTTTGCCCGTACAGTATAGGTTCCGAATTTATATATAGATTGCGGAGTAAGACCAAGGTGACCCATAACCGGAATACCGGCATTAAGAATCCTTTTAATAGATTCCTTAACTTCTTTACCTCCTTCAAGTTTTACAGCATGTCCGCCTGATTCTTTCATAATACGTATTGAAGAACGTAAAGCTTCTTTAGGATCACTCTGATAGCTTCCAAAAGGTAGGTCGACAACAATCAATGCGCGATCAATTGCTCGAATTACAGAAGATGCATGATAAATCATCTGATCTAAGGTAATAGGTAATGTAGTTTCATGACCTGCCATTACGTTAGAGGCAGAATCACCTACAAGAATAACATCCACTCCAGCTCCATCAACAATTTTGGCCATAGTGTAATCATAAGCGGTTAGCATAGATATCTTCTCTAGGTTAGCCTTCATCTCTATAAGAGATTTTACTGTAACACGCTTATAATCTTTTTTTGCTGTAGACATTTTGAATTGTTTTTAGGATTGTAAAAGTAATCAATTACCTATATCATGACAAGTGTAATTTGTTTTGATTTTCCTTTAGAATGTAGAAGTGAAAATTATATAGTATAGAAGTAATTAAAACCTTATTTTTATGCGTATTTAAAATAATAAACATTATGCATAAATTATTGATATTAGTTACTTTACTTATTTCATATACTACTTTTTCTCAGAAAGATGTTTCTAAAGAAAATAAAAACAAATATGAAAATGAAGTAAAGCAAACTATTTTGGAGTTCTTTGAAGGTTTTCACGCTGGTGATACAGCTAAAATGAAGACTACAATAGACGAAAATATTGCAGTACAGACGATAGTAAGAACCAAAGAAGGGGAGGTGAAGACAGTTAAAACTGAAGTAGAAAAAATTCTAACGGCTATACAAAATAGACCTGAAGAGCAAAAATGGGACGAACGATTGCTAGCTTTTAAAATTGACGCAGATTCTGCTATTGCAAATGCATGGACTCCATATGAGTTTTATGTCAACGATAATTTCAGTCATTGTGGAGTGAATGTATTTCAACTATTTAATGATGGTAAAAGGTGGAAAATTATTGCTATTGCTGATACCAGATTTAAAGAAGGGTGCAAGCAATGATTTATATTCAATATTGAGAATTAATACATTGAAAAACGTGTAAATTGTTACTGGTAATCTGAAGTTTAGCAATCACTAAGATTTACTTTTACAGCCAAACCACCTTCACTGGTTTCTTTATATTTTGTATTCATATCTTGAGCAGTTTCCCACATGGTTTCGATCACCTTATCTAAGGGAACTTTGGCATTTGCAGCATTTGTGTCTAATGCCATTTCACAAGCATTAATGGCCTTTATAGCTCCCATTGCATTTCTTTCGATACAAGGAATCTGTACTAATCCAGCTATTGGATCACATGTTAGTCCTAGATGATGTTCCATTGCAATTTCACTTGCCATTAGAACTTGTTCGGGAGTGCCTCCCATGAGTTCTGTCAATGCTCCAGCCGCCATAGCAGATGAGACACCAATTTCTGCCTGGCATCCCCCCATAGCTGCAGAAATAGTAGCGCCCTTTTTGAAAAGACTGCCAATTTCTCCAGCGACGAGCATGAATTGTTTTACATCATCAAAATTTGCATCATGATTTTCAATAACCATATAGTACATCATTACGGCCGGTATAACACCAGCACTTCCATTGGTAGGGGCTGTCACTACACGACCCAGAGATGCATTTACCTCATTAACTGCCAAAGCAAGACATGATACCCATTTTAATATTTGACGAAATTTGACTTCAGTATTTCGTATAGCTTCAATCCATTCTGTTGGAGTAGTATATGGCGTATTGCCTATTAATTTTTTATGAGTATCATATGCTCTTCGCCTTACATTCAATCCACCAGGCAAAGTACCTTCTGTATGGCATCCAGTGTACATAGACTCAAGCATTACATTCCACACTTGAGCTATCCTTTCATCAATTTCATCATCATTATGCAGTGAACGCTCATTATCAAGAACAATTTCAGATACTTTTTTGTTTTTTGAAGTACAATATTCCAAAAGATCGGTTGCCTTATGGATAGGCATAGGGAATTGTTTAAAAGCAGTAAGCTTTTGTTCTTTTCTCTTTCGTTCTTCTTTTACTACAAAACCTCCGCCGATAGAATAAAAAGAGGAAGAAACTTTATTTCCATCTTTTAGATTGGCATGAAAAGTCATGCCATTAGGATGAAATTCTTTGAATTCTCTATTAAAAATAATTTGTGTTTCGGGATCAAAAGGTATGTAAACTTCACTATTTAAAAAGAGTTCCTTAGAAGTATTAAGGTTGTCAATAATAGTGTTGATTTTGGAAACATCTATGGTTTGCGGATCATAGCCATATAACCCTAGGATGACAGCGATATCTGTTGCATGCCCTTTTCCGGTTAAAGATAATGATCCAAAAAGATCAATAGTAATGGTCGAAACAGATTCAAAGAGTTCTTGTTCTTTTAATTCTGCGATCCAACGTCTTCCTGCCCGCCATGGGCCTAATGTATGTGAACTTGAGGGGCCTACGCCTATTTTCAGCATATCAAAAACACTAATGCATTCCATAACACAAAAATATTGATAAAATTTCGGGGGTAAATATAGTTTTTTGGCAACAAAGAAACTTATTTTTTAAAGAATAGTTAATCCTGTTTTTGTTTTTCAGTTTATAATTAAGTCACTAAAGTTGATGATGATAATGACATCCTGTCAGATAGATCGTAATGGCATAATCATTGACCTAACAGCAATAAGTATTAAGAACAATAGTATAACAATTTAAGATAAAAATGAGTAAAATAATAGGAATAGACTTAGGGACAACCAACTCTTGTGTTTCTGTAATGGAAGGTAATGAGCCTGTAGTAATCCCTAATGCCGAAGGTAAAAGAACCACCCCTTCTGTAATTGCTTTTGTAGAAGGAGGAGAAATTAAAGTTGGAGACCCTGCAAAACGTCAGGCGGTTACAAATCCAACTAAGACTATCTCTTCAATTAAGAGATTTATGGGAAATAAATTCTCAGAATCTTCAAAAGAAGCTGAAAGAGCAGCTTATAAAGTTGTAAAAGGAGATAATGACACACCTCGAGTAGATATCGATGGACGTTTATATACACCACAAGAATTATCTGCAATGACACTTCAGAAAATGAAGAAAACTGCAGAAGATTATCTTGGTCAGGATGTAACTAGCGCAGTAATTACTGTACCTGCTTACTTTAATGATGCACAACGCCAGGCTACTAAAGAAGCTGGTGAGATTGCAGGACTTAAAGTAGAGCGAATTATCAATGAGCCTACAGCAGCAGCTTTGGCATATGGACTTGATAAAAAAGGTACAGATCAGAAAATCGTTGTATTTGATTTTGGTGGTGGTACACATGATGTATCTATCTTAGAACTTGGAGATGGCGTTTTTGAAGTATTATCTACAGACGGTGATACACATTTAGGAGGAGATGATGTAGATCAAAAAATCATTGATTGGTTAGCAGAAGAATTCAAAGCTGATGAAAATATGGATCTTAGAAAGGATCCAATGGCATTGCAACGTCTTAAAGAAGCTGCAGAAAAAGCTAAGATTGAATTGTCATCATCTTCACAAACAGAAATTAATTTACCATATGTTACGGCTACAGCAAGTGGACCTAAGCACTTGGTAAGATCATTAACTAAGTCAAAATTTGATCAATTAATTGATGACTTAGTAAAAAGAACTATCGAACCTTGCCGTACAGCACTTAAGGCAGCAGGATTATCTACAAGTGATATCGATGAAATCATATTAGTTGGTGGATCTACTCGTATTCCTGCAGTACAGGAAGCAGTAGAGAAATTCTTTGGGAAAGCACCTAGTAAAGGAGTTAATCCTGATGAGGTTGTTGCCGTTGGAGCAGCAATTCAAGGAGGAGTATTAACAGGAGATGTTAAAGATGTACTTTTATTAGATGTAACTCCACTTTCTCTTGGTATCGAAACAATGGGTAATGTAATGACTAAGCTTATTGAAGCTAACACTACGATCCCTACCAAGAAATCACAAGTGTTTTCTACAGCTGCAGATAATCAGCCGTCTGTAGAGATCCATGTGCTACAAGGGGAGCGCCCAATGGCAGCAGATAATAAAACAATTGGTCGTTTTCATTTAGACGGGATTCCACCAGCACAAAGAGGAACTCCTCAGATCGAAGTTACTTTTGATATCGATGCTAATGGTATTATCAAAGTCTCTGCTACAGATAAAGCTACAAACAAATCTCAGGATATTCGTATCGAAGCTTCTTCAGGATTAACAGAAGAAGAAATTGAGAAAATGAAGCAAGAAGCAGAAGCAAATGCCGAAGCTGATAAAACAGCAAAAGAAACTGCAGACAAGCTTAATGAAGCAGATGGAATGATCTTCCAGACAGAAAAGCAACTTAAAGAATTTGGAGATAAATTATCTGATGATAAGAAAAAACCAGTTGAGGAAGCTTTAGAAGAATTGAAGAAAGCGTATGAGTCTAAAGATCTTGCGGTGATTACACCTGCTCTTGATAAAATCAATGAAGCATGGAAAGTAGCTAGTGAAGAAATGTACAAAGCTCAGGCAGACGCACAACAGGGAGAACAACCTGGTCCTGATGCAGGAGCAGACCAATCTTCTAGTGATGATTCTGAAGGAAGTGATGTAGAAGATGTCGACTTTGAAGAAGTGAAGTAAGTATATACTACTAGTTTATATATAAATTAAAATGCGCAGCCAAAAGCTGCGCATTTTTTATTGCACTAATCTATACTATTAGTTACATCTTTCTAATTTTGTTCCTCACAAACTGTAACAATATGAGAATAGTTTTATCTTTTGATTATACATAATCATTCAAGAACATTTAAAACATATCTAAAATGAAAACACAAAACAATAATTTCGTAGCGCTACTCTATATGGTGGTATCTTTATTTACTATTAACCAAATGACTGCTCAAAATAAGTTAAGAGGTAATGGTAATGTTGTCACTCAAGAAAGAGCAATATCATCTTTTAATGAGATCATTATAAATGGAGTTTATAATGTATACCTTACTCAAGGAGCAAAGGAATCTGTGAAAGTAGAAACTGATGAGAATTTACAAGAAGTTGTAGTTATCAAAAACAAAGGGAATGCATTGGTTTTAAACCGGAAAAAAGGAATAAAGGTGAAGAAAAAAACCAAAATGAATGTTTATGTGACTTTAAAGGATATAGAAAAGCTAGAGGTAAGAGGAGTAGGAAATGTTAAAACTTCTTCTAAGCTTTCCCTTAATGCACTTGATGTCGAAGCATCTGGAGTAGGAAATACGTCTTTAGAATTAGATTGTAAAAAATTAGATGGTGAAATTTCAATGGTAGGTAATTTTACTTTGAAAGGAAAAGTTGCAGAAGTAATTCTTAATAATAATGGCACAGGAGCTTTAAGAGCTTTTGATTTGGTTGCTCAGAAATTAGAGATTAATAACTCAGGTATCGGAAAAGTAGAAGTAAATGCACAACAAGAAATTAGTATAACTTCTTCTGGTATTGGTAGCGTTTATTATAAAGGAGATGCTAAAACCACAAAGTTGGATCATCGTGGTATGGGTAAAATAAAAAAGGTAGATTGATCTTTGATTTTATATATGTCAGAAAACTTCGAAAAGAAGTGGTTTTAGTACTAAAATAAAGATGTCGTTTGTAAATTTAATATACAAACGACATCTATTAATAAATCTAATATGGTTTTAAATACCTTTTAGTACCCAAAAGAAACAGTGTAGGCTGATCTCTTTTTTGTTTTAACTCGCATTCTAAATTGATAGCAAGGATCTTTATGATGAGAAAAACTTTGACCATTTTTTACTTTTTTCCATTCACTAACAATATTTGTCCAACTATTGTATGAGTGTTCTTTGAACCTAAGTCCATAATATACTCTTCGTACTACAGAATGCCTTAATATTTCTGCAAACTTAGAATTAACTGGACTTAAATGAGTATATGTCTTCCAAGAAGCTTTAGAAGAATTAGTTTCTGGATGTATAAAACTAACAGCATATTTTACATTTGGATTTCTTTTAGTAATTTTTACCAATTGAAAGGCAATGTCATCTACGATGTTATCATCATTCTGCGGAAGATCAATATTCTTTTCTTCTTCAGATGAATTCTCTTGACCCTCTTGCACAACACCATGACGAGTCAAACTCTGTTTTAAGGTTTCTTTATTTCCAATTTCTACCAACATCATATTTTTATTGGAATAATTAGATAATTCTTGTTCAGAATTAGAGAATACCCTCATTATCGCTTCGCTTCCTTCATCAGACTGAATTTTAATATCTGTATGAAAGTCATATAAACTTTTAACTTCTTCTATTTCTGTTTCACCAGTAATATCAGTTGTTTCATTCGTTTCATCACGATCACATGATGCAAAAAATAACATTCCTAGTATTGGAAATACTAATAATAGCTTTTTCATTTTTATTAGGTTTTAAGATGATCTCTATGATTTTTATACAGATAAGAGACTATAATCTGTTTTTTTTAGAAACTTAGATGAATGTATAAGATCATTTTTTTAGAAACCCTTGTTATTGTGGTTTCTTACCGTTTAGATGGTTTTGTTCTTTTGATTCAAATAGGTTCATTTTAAAGATTCTAAAAATGATGTTACGATCTATGGATGATCAATCCATTAAACAATTGTTTATTTGTATAGAGGAGTATGTGGTTATAGAAATGTTACCCAAGAATTCTGAAAAAAATCTATTTATTTTAATTTAAATAGATAATGCTTATTAAAAATTCTTCAAAAAATACAAGTCCCCCTTTATATCGTTTCTGATATAAAGGAGGACTTGCTATAAATTAAATTATTCTAAAACTATTTTAAATCATTTATGGTATTGCAGGTACATCTACAGTAACTACCTTACTTTTTGAATAACTAATTCGAGCATTTTTATGATACATTTGATATCGAACTCTCCATCTGGTATCTGTGTTGTTATACTCTACAGGAAATACCACCGTTGATGAGTTTGTAGCTACATCAAAACTTGCTTTATGAATCCATGCTGTACCAGGTATAAATGGATTATCTACTTCAAAATGAATTTTAAATTTCCTGGATGATTTAGGAATGGCATTTAACTGCGACTGAGTTGGGTGGTATGTGTATACAACCTTATGCATCACATGTGGGTTAATAGGCCCGTATAATCCAGGAGGAATTGCAATATCAAGACCTTTGGCGGCATTGTTTTTAGTCACTTTAATTTCATTTTGATCAACGTTTTGTGTTTCTTCAATAATATCATTACTCTCATTGTGTTCACATGATACTAAAAATAATATTCCCATTATCGGAAATGCTAATAATAACTTTTTCATTGTTTATGATTTTAAGATTTTCCCCTCTTTATTTTTATGCAGATAAGAGATTATAATCTGCTTTTTAGAATTCACAAGAATGTATACTATAATTTCTTTATTCCTGTATTCCCCTATCAGATGATCAGTCTGTAGTAAAACAATTGTTTATTTGTATAGTGGAGTATGTAACTCAATAAATGTTACCCAAAGATTTTATAAAAAATAAAAAGATACCTGAAAAAGCATAGTGTATATCTTCTGATACGTTATTGAAATTCAAAAAATAACATTGATAAAGTGGGGTAGTAGGGTAGTCTAGATTATTTTCTCTTTCTATAAAAAAGAACAGCAGCTAGTATTAAAACTACTAGTAGTCCAGTCCAACCCCAAATAGGAAAACCAGATGATAACTGTAGCACTTCGTTATCACCTATCAAGACTAATGAACCCCAATAAAAAGGAGATTGTTCACTACCGGTATGTGAATTGATATAGTTAAGTTTTGTTTTTCGTAATGCCGCAGATTTAGTTAGCCCTAGATTTAGGTTTTTATAAAAATTGATCATTAACTCTTGGTTAGATTTATCATTAGCAGACCATAATGATGAGAGAACACTTTTGGTTCCAGAATGAAAGAAACCTCTTGCCAGGCTCATTACACCTTCTCCTTTTTTTAGTTCTCCTAAAGATGTTTTACAGGCACTAAGCACAACCATGTCGGATTGATTTTTGGTAGCATATATTTCATGTAAAGAGATTGTGGAATCAGCAAATGCAATCCATGGGTTAGCAGTGTTTCCAACATCGGCATGTGTAGAAAGATGAATTACACGATAATCATTGCTATAATTAAAAAAAAGATTTTTAGTAGCATTATTATCTAATACCACTTTACCAGGATATATTTTTTCAATGGCCGTTATTTCATTTTTGCTATGCCTAAGTTCACTTAATCCTGCCTTGTCAAAATTGACTGGTGCCATACCAAGAAAACCATTCTTTGGGTTTCTTAAAACCTGCTGATTACGATCTAGATATGACATAGAATAAGCATATCTGATTTCTGTGTCTTCTATTAGATATGTGAGGGTTTTATTTGTAGGAACTAAAGTTTCAAATGATAATTGTTGCAGTACATAGTCAGGAATAATGGTTAGATTTTTTCTTTTGATTAGGTCATACACGTTATCCGGAATTAGTTTTTGAAAAACCCGATACGATACGTTCTGATACATTGTTAGTTGCTTCTGATTAGAAAATGGATGAGATAATTGCTTATATAATGTAAAAATATCTGCATTTAATTGGATAACGTCATGAATTGGAAACAATATAGATTTGGTAGTAGAACTAAATAACCCATACCCCTGATCATCATTAAGAATGTACTGTATTACATTCTCCTGGTTTGTAGTATATTTTTTTTTGAAATCTGTATATGAAAGTATTGTGATCTTTTCTTTGGTAGCTGCATAATCCGGAAATGCAATGGTAAGAGAATCCATAAATTGCTCATAGGTTCTTTTGCGTTTATAAACTATGTCTTTTAATATGGCAACAGTATCGTTTGATTCATTTGTATGATGTTGCAATGTGTTTTCTGAAAGATGGATGTTGCGTTTTAATGTAAACTCACGTTTAGCTATATGGTTAGGCAATTGGGTATTTTTTTTGGCTTGCTCATTGGTAATATCTTCTAATAATAATAAAGCCTTATTTTTTTCCATAAAATAATAGGCAGCTGTTGGTTCATTAAGCAAGTAAGAAACTTCTACTGCTTTCATATACAGTGCTGCTCCTTGTTCTCTCCAAAATAACTTTGATTTGTACTCAGTGCTTTCAAAGCGAATTAAATCTACCAATTGATCTGCAAGTTTAAAAGTTTGTAGTGCTTGTATAAGGTGGTGCTTATTTTGATCAAACTTATAATAACTAACCCAACCATTGGCTTTGCTGATGAGGTGACCTAATAGAAGATCTTTATTAGCCGCTAATTCTAACATTTCAGATGAAATCATATCTGTATAAGCAATTACTTTGGTTTTGTTAACAGCATGTGCAATAGCTTTTTGGTATTGTAATAACCCTTCTTCGAATTCATTATTCTGGATATAGTAATCTCCTAAATTTTCGTAAGGAGAACTAATGTATGGATTGTAGGAAATAGCTTTTTTTGAATTTTCTAAAGCTTCCTTGAAATTTGATGATTTATGGTATGAAAGAGCAAGACTATTATAAATTTTTGCTAAAGAGGTCGAATCTTTTTTATCAAGACTTTCTAGTGCCTTTTTAAAAAAAGGAATTGCATTTAGGTAATCATCTGTTATAAGAAGTCTATTACCTTCGATTTGACGAATTCGACTTTTGTTAAATTTACTTTGTAGCCTCGCGCTTTCTATAACAGAATCAGCTTTAAACAAATCACTTTGGATTTCTATAGAGAATTCTTGATACCCCATTGCAGAATAAGTAGTTGCTCGATCTATCAGAGAGCGAACCAATAATTTAGGGTGCTTTTTATTTTTTTTACAAAACAAAATTACTTTTTCAAAACTAAGCAAGGCTTTATAAAAATCCCCTATTGCAGTGTAGGAATTACCAGATAATCTATGGGCGTCCATTGTTTTTTTATCTGTGTGTCCAATAGCTATCAACTCGTTATAAGCATCAATTGCTTCAAAATGATGTTTTCTTTTATAATTAAAGTAGCCGATATTAAATAATGAGTTTTTTAAGCCTTTATAATTTATACTGTCTTGGTTTTTTCTAATATGCGCAGCTTTTTTAGCATATTCAATCCCTTGTTCCAAAAATGTATCATTCCCTTCTTGTCGCCATCTAATACTATAATACCATCTCACACTATAATCATGATAACAATCTCCCAAGTTTTTTGGAGACATTGTTTCAGCATTTTTTGAAAAAAAAGAATCTAATTTTTGTTGGCGTACGTCGATAGAATAATCTGAAGCAATAATTTTGTGTAGATTTTCTTTTTGTTGTGTAAAGCAAAAGATAGGGGTGAGCAAAAAGAGTAAGATTTTTAAAGTTGGTTTGTTGGTCATTATATAAAAATAAGAATTTTATATAAGTTAAGAAGCGGTTTTTTTCTAGAAAAAAACCGCTTCTTATAAAATAACTTTGTTGTAGATAATGATAGAGTTATTCTACATCAGCCTCAGCTTCCAAATTATCAACTACTTCTGATTGGAGTTCAACATCAAGGAGTACTTCACTTACTTGTGACTCATTGATTTCATCTTTTTCACATGATGCAAAAAATAATACTCCAAGAATTGGTAATACATACAGTAAATTCTTCATAAACAAATAATTTTAAATTATTAAATACTCTTCTCTAATTTTTATTGACATCCGAAAGTTATGTACAATCAATACGTGAACCTTAAAAATGCCTATTTATAAGATTATTCTTATTTAGACGGGTATTGTTCTTATTGTCTTAATATAGTTCCAATTATCGTATTGAGCTTGTCGAAATCTAATTGAAAACCATAGATTTAAGAACTTCGACAAACTCAGTTTAGTATATAAGAATGAAGAAAATAAAAACTTTCGGATAGCTAGTGCCTAATTTTATTTGATGCTTATGAATTTTGATTAGGAATTGTTTTTATATTGATCTAATTCTCTCTATTATGAACTATAACTTTTCCTTCTTTGGTTACCGTTTGCATATCGGTTGAAGTATATGCAGAATCCCATAACTCATTTTTAACATTTGAGGGGGTGCTACCTATAGTAAAAAAATCTGCTACTCTAGCGGTAGTATATGCACAGGAGAAAGAAGTTCCCACAGGTTCTCCGAATTCTTCAGAAATAGGAAAGTAACCACTAAATGGAGCAACCATGTCGATGCTTATAGTCCCGTAGTTTGATCTATCTGCTAATTTTACATTTTTTATCGTATGTGTTTTTGGGTCTATATATATGGTGCTACTGGGGTTGTATCCTGCAACGGTTAGTAAATTGGCAGAATCATAGCCCGAAGGAAAATGCAAATTACCTCCTGTATCTACATCATGTGGCTGCTCATTAGAAGGAACATTACCTGCTGATGCTGTAAATAATGTAGTTCTCATTTTGCTGTCAATCATCATTTTTAGAATTTCTTGATTTGATTCTGGTATTTCTTCTGGAGCTATATACCATCCAAAACTCATATTTACAATATCTATTACCGGTTGTTTATGGATCACATAATTCATTGCGCAAATGATATTCCAATATGAACCTCTACCATTTTCATCAAATGCTTTTACAGGTAAAACCCTATAATCTATGTGTTCTTTGTCTAATTTTGAAGTAATAAGTTTGGTAACCAATGTGCCATGACCAGCATCGTCTTGTACATTTGGACTCTTATTAACAAAATTATAGCCCGAAACCTCACCAGGGCAATTTTGATTTCTTGGGTTACTATATAAAAAAGGTTTAGAAAATGATGCGTAATCTATCCCAGTATCAATTATAGCGATATTTACTGTACTTCGGTTTCCAGGAGGTGCTATTAGATTATTTGGAGTTGGATCTTCAAAAGCTATTTGCTGATTGTCGATAGAAAAATATAATTGGTAATCACCTTCTACATCAGCATCAGTTTCTAAATTCTCAACTACTTCTTCTACACTAATCATAGCATTATCTATGATCCATAACTCTAGATCACCATCTCCACAAGAACATGTTTTATGTTTTTTAACATGATTTTGATTTCTGATAAGATATCGTTGTGAACCTGTTAGATGTGGTTTATACCGAACGACTACTTTATTTCTTGATTTTATAGCCGGCCGATCTATGGTTCCGGGATAGGTTTTTATGGTTGTAGTTATTTCTGAGTCATCGTTTGACTTAATTGTTATTTCTTCATCTGTGGTACATGCTTGAAGAATTAAAAATAGTATTCCTAAGAGTAATAAAATGTGTTTTTTCATGAGTATTGATTTAATTTTTTGGTTAAATTCACAAATCTAGTTTCCCCCTTTTATAACTTAAATAAAATATTATCTAAATTTGTGTGTTTAACCTTAGGATACACAAAATGTACAAATGTTACCCCCCCCCTGGTGTATTAACATTTTTATGTACACATAGTTTTTGAATCAGCTTTTAGACCTATTTACAATACATGACCAACAAAAAACACGATGATTTCTTACTAGAAAGCCTTGTCTCTGGTAATGAAACCGGGATTCTTGAAATCTACAAATACATATACCCTAAAGTCTTAAGTTATGTGTTAAAACATGATGGGTCAGAGGATGATGCCAAAGATGTTATGCAAAAAGGTTTATTGCAACTTGCTACAAGAGTACAAGTAAAAGAACTTAAGATTACAACTACTTTTGAAGGGTATTTGTTTACTACCTGTAAGAATGTATGGCGAAGAGATGTAAAATTGTCAAAAAGACGGGTAACAAATGATCGAGTTATTGATCTTGTACATGAAGAACGAGAAATCGCGTTAGCTGCTTTTGAGCAAGATAAATGGGAATTGTTTCAGGAAAAATTATTAGAAATCTCAGATAACTGTAGAAAAATTCTGGAATATTTCTTTAACAAAACATCCTATATCAAAATTGCAGAAATTTTTGGATATGCTACAGAAAATACTGTACGGCAGCGTATTTTTAAGTGCAAATCAAAGCTTAAAGAAACCATACAATCTGATGCTCGTTATAAAGAATTGAAATCCCTATGAATGATCTAGAAAGAGAAATACAATTATATCTTTATGGAGAAATGACTCCTGAACAGAAGATGGTTTTTGAAGAAAAAATGAATGCCAATCCTCAGTTACAAAAAGATGTCACGACTTATCAGGAAATGCATACAATATATAATGATACAGATTGGAATATTACAGAAGAACATACTGCAAAAAATCCTAAAGTTGTTGCATATGAAGCTTTTTTGAAAAGTGAAAAAGGAAAGGCAATTGCAAATAGTATAAAAAATACAGAGAAGGGATATTTTCAAGATAAGTCGACATCTGGTATAAAAAAATGGATACGCTATGGAGTCTCTATTGCAGCGGTTTTTGCTATTGGTTTTTTTGTGTTTTACCAATATAATTCTGATATAGATAGTAAAAGTTTATATGCAGAGTATAAAAATTGGAATGACCTTCCTTCTTTAACTTTAAGAGATGAAAATACAGCTCTAGCAACAGCAGAAAAGCTTTTCAGGAATCAAAAATACCAAGAGGCATTAGCTATATTTTTAGCGCATCAGCCTGTTGAGTCTAAAAATTTGAATCCTCAAATATTAATGTATACAGGTATTACACAATTAGAGTTGGATCAAAACGAAACTGCGCTAAAAACGTTTGAAATATTACTACATAGCAATACACTTGATGCTTCAAAGGCAAACTGGTATTTGGCTTTAACGTATTTAAAAATGGATGATGTTAATAAAGCTAAAGAGCGATTACAAATTATTATCGATAGCCCTAAAAATAATCAATATCAAAAGGCTTTAGATTTATTTAATTCTCTTTAAAGCTTCTTTTTCGGACAAATGTTTGAGTTTGGTTTCAGAAACAAACTGTACAACTGCTTCAGGATTTACTTTTGAGTACTCTCGTAACGCCCAACCAACAGCTTTCTTGATAAAGAATTCATTAGAAGATTTATGCTGCTCACAAAGTTTACATAATAATTGAAAATCTGTTTTATCTTTATATCCTAATTGAAATAAGAGTGCACTTCGGTTAAGCCACATATTATCAGAGTCTGAAAATTTCTCAATTATAAGAGGTACTTGATCAGGAAATTGTAACAAATATTTCCCCAAAATATGTTTTGCAATAAAATCAACCGAATCCCACCAGGAATTGGTGGTAATAAGTTGTTCTATAAAATCAATATCTGCTATGTTGTATTTCTTTTTTAAGAACTGATCAACTAGTTCCATAGCACAATAATGAAGTTCTCGTTTCGGTTTTTTGTAAAGAGTATTTGCAATACGGATTACATGATTATGAGATAACTTAGGAATATATTCACGAACTACATTTTTAAAAAGTGCTTTTCGAATAGGGGCCTTTATACCGTAATAGGAAAAACGATTTTTCATATAAGCTTCCATTCTTACTGCTTCTTCAGCATTAGCATTACTTTCTAGTATAGCCATTAGAGAGGTTGTGAAATCCATGTTTCTATATGTTAAAATCCTACTGCAGTATCATCGCCTCTTTTATCAGCGCCACCTTCTAATGTTCCATCTGGGAGAACAAGAATACCATCTACTTTCCCTATAATTTTAGAATCTTCTTCATTGATTTGATACCCTTTTTGCCGTAGGCCATCTAATAAATCATTATCAAATGATTCTGGTTCAAACACTACTACATCGGGCAACCATTGATGATGAAAACGAGGAGCATTAACTGCATCTTGCATGGTCATCCCATATTCTGATACATTCAAAATAGTTTGTAACACAGAAGTAATAATTGTTGATCCGCCAGGGGTACCAACAGACATCCAAAACTTTCCATCTTTCTCTACAATTGTAGGAGTCATAGAACTCAGCATTCTTTTTTCGGGGACAATAGCATTGGCTTCTGCGCCTATTAAACCAAACATATTTGGGACACCAGGTTTGGCACTAAAATCATCCATCTCATTATTTAGAAAGAAACCTAATTCTGGGACATACAATTTCGAGCCATAAGCTCCATTAAGTGTTGTTGTTACCGAAATTGCATTTCCGAACTGATCTACTATAGAGTAGTGGGTAGTTTCATCACTTTCATATCCAGGAATAATTCCACAGTTTATATCTGAAGACAATGTAGCTTTATCAAAACTAAAATCCAGCATACGATCAGAAAGATAAGATTCACTAATAAGAGTGTCGTCCGGGATTTTTACAAAATCAGGATCACCCAAATAGAAACTACGATCTGCATAAGCCCTTCGCTCTGCTTCCGTAATTACCTGTATACTTTTAAGAGAATTATGACCATAACTGCTTAAGTCATAAGGTTCGATCATCTTCATGATTTGAGCAAGACATATACCGCCACTCGAAGGTGGTGACATAGAAGTTATATTGAGATTTTTATACCGAAATTGTATCGGTTTACGCCATTTTGCCTCGTATTTTGCCAAATCATCCATAGTGATGATACCACCTTTTGACTGAATGAAATTAACTAATTTTTCACCCGATTCTCCCTTATATAACTCATCAACTCCATTTTTTATGATTCTCTCGAGCGTTTCGGCTAGTTTTATGTTTTTTAAGGTGTCATTGGCTTTATAACCTCTAAGAATAGGAATTGTATCTTCATTGGCTTCATAGAATAAATCTTCATAATTTGCAAAGCGTCTTTCTTGTTTTTCGGTAATCACAAAACCTCTTTTTGCCAATTCTACCACAGGAGTAAGTATATCTTCTATAGGTAAGGTTCCAAATTTTTTATGTACTTCAAAAATACCAGCAATGGTTCCGGGGACACCAACAGCCATAGCTCCTAGTTGGCTTTTTTTAGGAATAAACTCTCCTTTATCATCCAGGTACATATCTTTGGTAGCAGCTAGAGGTCCTTTTTCTCTATAATCTAGAGCCCCTGTTTCTCCATTAGCTTTTCGGTATACCATAAATCCACCACCACCCAGATTTCCTGCTACAGGGTAAGTAACCGCCAAAGCCATTGCTGTACCAACCATAGCATCAAAAGCATTTCCTCCTTTTTTCATAATATCTGCTCCAATTTTTGAAGCCTCCTCCCGGGCAGAAACTACCATGGCTTTTTGCGTAACAAGACCAACAACTGGTTCAATCTCTTGTTTTGGTTCAGTATTGGTTTTACATGAAAAACTTAAGATAAGTAATGAGATGTAAAATAAATGTCTAATAGATTTTATTTTCATAATATTCTTATTTCATTTTTAGTGTAAAGTTCTAATTCTTCAAAAAAAGAACGAAATTCCTTGTCAAAATCAGAGTAATATTGTTCGAGTTCGATGACAGCAAAATTCATCTTAGATCTATTTTTTGTTCTCTGATTCATTTGATATAATATTGTACCAATTCCTGGAATAGTAGCATAGCTAAGAAGCCAGTTGTCCTTAATCATATATGGCATGAAATTTTGAATCTGTTTTGGTAAGACTTCATGGTATTCATGTAATAAATCATAAAATTCTGCGACATACGTTTCAAGAGGAATGTCAGAGTATTCTTTCCAATTAGTTGCTAGAAAATGATCATAAAGAACATCTACAATCACAGTGCTATAATGCCTGTATTTAGGAAATAGCCTGGATACACTTTGTCTAACAATAGAATGACTATCTGTATATGAGTCAATTTTACGATGTAAGGTAATTCCTTGTTGTATACGTGTAGGGAATTGTAGTAACTGCTTTTTCCCTTTGACAGAATCAGCGATAAAATTACCTATTTTGAGTTCAGGGTCTTCGCCAGAAAGATAAATGTGGGCTAGAAAATTCATTGGGTTAAAATACGATTTTTTAAATATTAATATCGACTAATAGTAGTCGTTTGTATGATAAAAAGTATCGCTCGTAAAAAAAATGAAAGTTTAACGGTTAAAATAAATTATTTTTGATGGTATACCTAAAAACTTAAATCATGAGATATATTGTGTTTTCTCTTTCTTTTGTAATTGTTGTTTTGCATTTATCATGTACTAAAGAAATAACGAGTAAAGATTTTACAATCCCGAACACATTTACTAGTGGTATTGAAGGCCCGGCAACAGATTTTAGAGGTAATATTTATGCTGTTAATTATCAAAAAGAAGGAACGATAGGGAAAATTACTCCAGATGGAAGACTATCATTGTTTTTAGAACTTCCCGATGGAAGTATAGGAAACGGAATTAGATTCGGGGAACAGGATAAAATGTATGTCGCAGATTATACAAATCATAATATTTTGATGGTAGACATGGATACTCGGGAGATTTCAGTTTTTGCTCATCATCCAGATGCAAATCAACCTAACGATATCGCTATTTCACCGTCTGGAATTATTTATGCCAGTGACCCAAATTGGAAAAATGGTACAGGTAATATTTGGAAAATAACTCGTAGTAAAGGGTTTGAAAAACTTGAAAGCAATATGGGAACTACCAATGGAATAGAAGTAAGTCCCGATGGAGGAAAATTGTATGTTAACGAGTCTGTTCAACGAAAAATATGGGTCTATGATATTCAGAATGATGGTACGGTACTAAATAAAAAGCTATTGTATTCTTTTGATGATTTTGGCCTTGATGGGATGCGATGTGATAGTAAAGGAAACCTGTATGTATGCAGGTATGATAAAGGTACCGTAGTGATATTATCTCCAAAAGGGAAACTCTTAAAAGAAATAAAACTCAAAGGAAGCAAACCTACGAATATTACATTTAGTAATGATTTTGGCACATTCTACGTAACTATGGCGGATAAAGGGTGTATTGAAATAGTTGAAAATAAACTATGATGCATTAAATTATTATATAAGATAACTAAATACTTTTTGTGAATCATTAATTCCTGAAAAAACTTATATGTATTCATAAAATTCTAACCTATTAAATTGTTGCTGTATGTCATATCTTGTACATTTGTTCGAAATAGAAAAATCAATCAAAAAATATGACATTAATAAAATCAATTTCAGGGATTAGAGGAACAATTGGAGGAACAGTTGGTGATAATCTTACCCCAGTAGATGCGGTAAAATTTGCTTCGGCTTATGGAAGTTGGCTAAAAAATGAAACGAATGTAGATCATCCAACTGTTGTGGTAGGTCGTGATGCCAGAATTTCTGGATCTATGATTCAACAACTGGTGATGAATAGTTTGGTTGGATTAGGAATTCATGTTATTGATTTAGGGCTTTCTACGACACCTACAGTAGAGATTGCTGTACCTTTAGAAAAAGCAGATGGAGGAATAATACTTACAGCTAGTCATAATCCAAAACAATGGAATGCATTAAAATTACTTAACCATAAAGGTGAATTCTTGAATGCAGAGAATGGAAAAAGGATTTTAAGTATAGCAGAAAATGATGAATATGTTTTTGCAGAGGTTGATGATTTGGGAAGCATCACTGTGAATGATACATATATTGATAAACATATTGAAGAAGTATTAAACCTACCTCTGGTAAATGCAGAATTGGTGAGCAAATCCGGTTTCAAAGTTGTTGTAGATGCGGTTAACTCTACAGGGGGTATTGCAATACCAGGGTTACTTAAGAAAATGGGAGTAGAAACTATTGAGTTATACTGTGAGCCTACTGGGCATTTCCCTCATAATCCAGAACCATTAAAAGAACATTTGACAGATTTGTCTGAATTAGTAGTTAAGGAGAAGGCAGATATGGGAATTACAGTTGATCCTGATGTAGATCGTTTGGCTTTTATGAGCGAAAACGGAGAAATGTTTGGAGAAGAATATACATTAGTCGCTTGTGCTGATTTTGTTTTAGGGAAAACTAATGGTAATACGGTTTCTAATTTATCATCAAGTAGAGCATTAAGAGATGTAACACAAAAGCATAATGGTAATTATGAAGCAAGTGCAGTAGGTGAGGTTAATGTAGTAGAGTTGATGAAAGCAAATAATGCAGTTATCGGTGGTGAGGGTAACGGAGGTATTATTTATCCAGAATCACATTATGGAAGAGATTCTCTGGTAGGAGTAGCCTTATTTCTTACGCATTTGGCAGAAAAGAAATGCAGTGTAAGCGAATTACGTGATAGCTACCCTTCTTATTTTATGAGTAAAAATAAAATTCAATTGACTCCTGACTTAGATGTTGACGGTATTTTAAAAGGGTTTCATTCAAAACATATTTCAGAAGAGGTGTCTACTGTAGATGGAGTAAAGGTAGATTTTGCAGATTGCTGGGTTCATTTACGTAAAAGTAATACAGAGCCTATTATTCGTATCTATACCGAAGCCTTAAGCCAAGAAAAAGCAGATTCTTTGGCAGAAGATACAATCATTACTTTAAAAGAAATAGCAGGGATATAGAACTATTTATAATACATGATTTACCTGTAAAACACCTCATAATTATCATGTTCTTTTTCAGGTAAATCATGTATTGCAATGAGTCTTAAGAGTGTCTCAATCAGTAATCGCCTCTTAGAAACTTGGTGTCTTTTTGATAATGTGCAAAAGATTGGTGTGAATCGGGTTTAGTAATCAGCAAAATAAGAATAGGCCAATTCGTCATTAGTTAACATTGTTCTAATGCTTTTTCCTCCTATAATAATAACCCATTCTGCCAAATACCCTCCTGCGCCATCAGAGAATCTTGCTTTTAAAGAGAGCATAGGACCGGTTTTGATAATTTTAAACCGATGCATGTTTTCTTTCTCGATACCAGGGTCATACATAGTATCAACCTGAAGATTATATTCTGTTTCATTTATCTGTAATATTGCTTTTACTAATTCATGTTTTGGCATATTGGCATCTGTTCCAAATATAGGTTTGCCATCAATAGAATATGGATGTGTTTCATCATAATATTGGAACTTTTTATGAGATGGGTCAAAGGGTTTTGTTGTAAATGATAATGTAGTAGAGTCATTTAGTTTAAAACCTACTGTTTGTTCTTGCGCAAGGAGGCTTGATGTTAAAAGAAAAAAAAGTCCTGTTATAATTTTTATCATTGATTATTTATTTATGGTATAGTTGAAATGTAACATTTTGATTGATAAATATTTACTGTTGTTTCAGAATTTAGCAACATCGTTTATCAACTGTATGTTTTCTATAAGAAGTTACAGTAATCACAAAACTGCAGTATACATAATATCGCAGTATGTGTGGCTTTTATGAATTTTATTGCTTTTTATATTCAACATTGTAATTTGCGATGTTTTTAAATTCTAAAATACACTGGATTCCGTGAAAAACATTTTTTGGGAATAATAAAACTTATTTCTCCTTTATATAAGTTACTATCTATAGATGTCTATAATAAGGGTTGCAGTTCCTCAAAGAGCAATCTTATACCACTTTAAAAATGCCTTAGAATTTTGGTTTCAACTAAACTACTTTCGGCTTGAAGCAGATAGGTCTGTGTTCAGACTTAAGCCGGCTAAAACTCAGTGCTGAAAATAACTTAGTAATATTATAACTCTTGAAAATCTAAAGTTATAAAAACACCAAAGTCTTTGTTTAATAGGGGGTTCTTCCCATTCCCTGATGGAGGCATTAGTCTACTATAGCTCCTTCTGGAATAGGTTCATTACGATGTTTCCATCGTTTATGAGTCCAAAGATAATATTCTGGTTTTTCTCGGATTTGATTCTCAAGTAATTGAAGATATTTCTTTATGATGAAATATGGCTCTTCTTCTTTACTGTTTTCAGAGATAGGGATAAATCTTACTTCATAATGTCCTCGTTTTACTTTTTCTACATGAAGGTATAATACAATAACATCAAGTCGTTGTGCTAAGAACTCACCTCCTAAGAATATAGGAACTTTGACACCCATAAAATCTGTCCAATATTTTGCATTGTAAATTTTTGGAGATTGATCAGAAATCATTCCGTAACCGCATACAGTACCTTCCTTTTTATCTTTAATGATTTGTCTTGCAACTTTATGACTAGGGATAAGCCTTGAGTCAAAACGACCTCGGATACGATGTGCAAGACGATCAAAATATTTGTTTTCTATTTGTTTATAGATTCCTACACATGGGTTTAGTGATACCAGATCTACAGCATTAGACCATTCAAAACTAGCGTAATGTCCCATTAATGTAATTATACTTTTATTCTTTCTTTCGAATTCGTGAAATTCATCCAGATTTACAACCTTATAACGTTTTATTAATTCTTCTCTGGAAATCGAAAGTGATTTTGTCATTTCCAAAAACATATCACACATATGTTTATAAAATGATTTACTGATATTCTGAATTTCTTTTTTTGACTTTTCGGGGAAGACTAGTTGTAAGTTTTCAATTACTGTTTTTCTTCTATATCTAATAATGTAGTATACCAAAATATATGCACAGGTAGAAAATGCATAAAATAATCGCCAGGGTAGTTTAGAGATGCCCAATATTATAGGGTATACTAAGTAGTATATAATTAATTGCATAAGTGAGTTTAGTGTAGTTAAAAACGCATAAAGGTAAGCTTATTTAATAATCTGTAGATTAATACGTGTTTTTAATCTACAGTGGCACCTTCAGGAATAGTTTCATTACGGTGTTTCCAACGTTTATGAGACCATAAATAATATTGTGGTTTATTATAAATCTGATTTTCTAGTAATCTAAGATAATTTTTTATAATTGAGTAATCTTCGCAGTTTTTTGAGTCTTCTGTTAGAGTAACAAAAGTAGCTTCATAGTATCCTCTTTTTATTTTTTCAACTTGTAGATAATATGTATTTAGTCCCAGTCGCTTTGATAATACTTCTGCGCCTAAAAAAGCAGGTACCTTAATTCCCATAAAATCAGTCCAAAAAGTTGCTTTATATAGCTTTGGGGATTGATCAGAAATTAACCCATACATGTACAACCCCTCTTTAGATTGATCTTCTGTAATTATTTTCATAGCATCTTTAGTGCCAATTACTCTCGAACCAAATCTAGCTCTGATTCGATGTACCAATCTATCGAAGTACTTATTTCCTATCCTCTTATAAACTCCAACTGCTTGAAAATTTGTTTGTATATCAATTACATTTGCCCATTCATAACTTGCGTAATGAGCCATGAGTATCATTATATTTTCGCCTTTCTCCTCTAATTCGTGTAGTTTTTCAATATTTGTAACCTTAAATCGTTCTTTCATTTCTTCATTTGAAATGGATATCGATTTGATCATTTCGAGAAACATATCACACATATGTTGATAAAACTCTTTTCGTGTTTTTTTTATTTCTTGAAAAGTTTTTTTTGGGAAAACCAACTTCAGATTTTGAGTTACAGTTTTTCTTCGATACCTAAAAACATAATAGACCAGAAAAAAAATACATGTAGAAAAGGCATAAAAAAGCTTCCATGGTAATTTTGAAATAAACCATAAAAAAGGGTAAACTAATTTATAGATAATTAATTGCATAAAAGGGCAGGGTTTGATTCACGAAAATAATGGTATTTTTGTTAAAAAACCAAAAGTAAACGATAGCATTAAAAAAAGGAGTAATTATATAGTAATAAAACACATAATCATTGTGATTTAGTCTACTATTGCGCTTTTAGGGATTTTTGCATCACGATGTTTCCATCGTCTATGAGTCCATAAATAATACTCAGGTTTTTCTTTGATTTGATTTTCTAATAAGGAGAGATAGGTTTTTGTGATGAAATGGTCCTTACATTTTTTAGGATCATCGGTAATCTTTATAAATTTAGCTTGATAATACCCTCGTTTTACTTTCTCTACTTTTAAATACATTACCGGCATATCTAGCCTTTTGGCCAATACTTCGCCTCCTGTAATGACAGGAATTTTAATGTTCATAAAATCAGTCCAATATAGTGCGTTTTTTAATTTAGGAGATTGATCAGATAATAAACCATAGGCACATAATTTACCATGTATTTTATCTCGGGTAATTTCTTTAATCACCTTACGATGTCTTATAAGTCTTGTGTCGAATCTACCTCTTATACGATGTGCTAATTGATCAAAATGTTTGTTTTTAATTTTTTTGTATACCCCAACTATAGGGAAATCCATTATAAATTGAGCAGCAATTGCCCACTCATAACTTGCATAATGTCCCATTAATACAATAATACTTTTATTTTGAGCTTGTATTTCTTTGAAAGTATGTGAATCTAGTATTGTAAATCTTTTAGTCATTTCTTCTTTAGAAATAGAAAGACTCTTGACCATTTCGAGAAACATATCACACATATGTTTATAAAACCTTTTACGAATTTTATAAATATCATCAATAGATTTTTCAGGAAAAGCTAATGTTAGGTTTTTTGTAACAACCTTTTTTCTATAGCCTATAATATGATAAACCAAAATATAAACAGCACTAGATAAAAGGTATAATAATCGCCAGGGTAACCTGGATATCATCCATAGTATTGGATAGATTATACGATATACAAATAATTGCATTGATGAAGTTAAATAAAGGACACAAATATAAAATTTTCCGATTTTTTTTATCATAAACTTTTGCTAATAAGAAAGCGATAGTTTAGCTGGGTTTTTTGAGGTGAAAATATATAGTATATTTGGACAAAATTACAATTGTATGGGGACACTTGATATTGTCATAATTATAATTATTGGGGCTAATATATTAATGTCATTAAAAGGATTTAATGACTTTTCGTTTTTTGAGAAATATAAATTTAATATTGGGGGGATAAGAAGAGGAGAGCATTTGAGAATGCTAACTTCGGGGTTTTTACATGCAGATATGATGCATTTGTTCTTTAATATGTTTACGCTTTATTTTTTTGCACCTGTCGTTGTTAGTTTCTTTGGTAACGTCAAGTTTTTAATAGTATATTTTGGTAGTCTTTTAATGGGGAATTTATTTTCCTTGTTTTTTCATAAGGATGAATATCATTATAGTGCGGTAGGAGCGAGTGGTGCGGTTTCTGGAGTTATATATGCAGGTATTTTATTTAGACCGGATATGAGCTTGTATTTGATGTTTATTCCAATTCCAATTCCTGCGTACATCTTTGGTATTGGGTATTTACTATATTCTATTTTCGGAATGAAAAACAAAATAGGTAATATAGGTCATGATGCTCATTTTGGAGGAGCTGTTGGAGGGTATGTAATAACTTTAATTTTGGCTCCTTGGTTATTTCAGGAAAACTTATTTATGATAGGTTTATTAGCGGTTCCAATTGTTATTCTTTTTATCTTACAAAGGTTAGGGAAACTATAACAAAAAAACGACCTAAAGAGGTCGTTTTTATACATATTCTATATTTTGAATTAAAGAGACTTTTGCTCTAATAATTCTGAGATTTTCTTTTCTAACGCAGGCCCTCTAAGGTTTTTGGCAATTACATTTCCTTTCTCATCAATGATAAAAGTGGCAGGTATAGATCTTACACCATAGGCTCTGGCAATAGGTTCCTGCCAGAATTGTAAATTAGAAACATGGTTCCATTCCAGATTGTCATCTGCAATCGCTTTGGCCCAGGATTCTTGTTTTTTATCTAAAGATACTCCAATAATATTGAGTCCTTTATCGTGGTATTTGTTATATACTTTTACAACATTTGGATTTTCCATTCTACAAGGTTTGCACCAGGAAGCCCAAAAATCGATAATGGTAATCTTACCCATAGATTCTTTAAGAGAGAGCATCTTACCTTCTGGAGTTGGAGCAGAAAAATCTTCAGCAGTGACACCAACATCTATTTTCTTTTGCATTGAAGCAGATACTGCATTATTGATAAGCATATTTAGGTTTTTACCCAATCTACTAGGTTTTAGCGTATCGTCAATTTGATCAAATTTCAGTTTAGCTTCTTGAGCAGTTAACATCTTAAGGTTTAAAAGTTCTGTAATAGCAATAATAGATACCAAAGAATTGGCGTTATCTGTAATGCCTTTTCTAAACTGTTTTTCTTTTTCAATCAATTCCTTTCTTTCAAGAGCTATTTTAACAACTTTATCTGTTTCTCCTAATTTTGAAGCAATTTGATATTGGTTATTTAGGTTTAATTTCTCTTCACTATATCTTTTAATTGTATTGATATAGGAAAAGAATAATTCATTTTCAGAACCTCCTTTAATCACAGATGAGCGTAAACTATCCTTATGAATAGTCATTTCAATAGGAGTGTTCTCTGCCATAAACAATACATTTCCTCTAATATCTTTAAAAGTCAAATAATTAAAGTCATTATTCTCTGGAGGAGGTAAAGTAATTTGAAATTTATCTTGTTGTATGCTTACAGAATCAATAATAATCGGCCTGTTGGATTGACTAATTGCATTAATATAAACAACAGTTCCATCTTCAAAACCAGCGGTATCAGCAGTAATAGTATACCCTTTTTGATCTTTTTGACAAGCTACAAGTAGGAGAATAGTAGCAAACAAAGCAATTCTTTTCATAGTAATTTGGATTATTTGATTGTAAAAATAAAGAATCCAAAGTATATACTCCAAAAATTAACGTTGTAGATAAAAAGAATTGTTAAAGAGGATTTTATTATTAGTATAGAATTAAAAGAAAATATGTATCTTTTATGTAACAAAATGCATGAATTTTAGTCTAATCTTATATAGATAACACTTAAAATTTATGATGTAGGATATACAAAAATCAATTTTTTTGATTTGTTGTCCAAATTGGTGTAGATGTATTCGTCAGATATAGTAACCAAGTAGACTTATTTATTTAACATTTTGAGTTTAATTAATTGTTAATATCTAGTTATACAATTTGGTTTGTATTATTTTTGTAAACTACAAGAAAAGAGCAGACATGAGGGGTTTAGAGCAAGATTTTCCATTAGACATATCGATTAACTTTTCAAAGTTTTTTGAACATTACAGAGAATTATTCAAAAATGGTAATGAATTTGTTAAGGATAGAGCTTCTCGGGTTTTAAAAATTGCAGAAGAATATCCTGAATTAGAAGATGGAATAAAAGAAGAAAAACGAATACGTGAATTATTACCACAGATTGATTTAATATTAGAAGATTCTTTTGCACAGATTCTACAGCAAAATGAAATAAAAATTGCTACAATTCCTTTTCATAATACAGTCTTAAAATCATCTAAACGCTATCAGAATATAATAGCAGCAGCTGGTATGGATTTCGAGCCTCAAATTAAAAACTTTGATGAGAAGCATTATTATATCATGGGGTGTAGTATGGTTTTGAGTATTTATTATGGATATAATATTGATTTTAGAAGACCATTCTTTTATGATATTCCTGATGCTATGGGAATAATGAGGAATTATAGAATCATGTATAACGGAGACTTTATAGATATTATAAAAACAGATAAGGCCAAAGATATTACCGATGAAGATGTAGCAGAACTATTAGACAACTTTGATAATGTAGATATTTGGAAAGAAAAATTTCCACCACATAGTTGGATTTTTAAGGGAGTTGTTATTGCTAATATGTTTGATGTTACAACAGACGTTTCATTGTCTGATTTTAAAACTAGCCTTATTAAATATGATAAAACCAAAGGCGATTTTGTTGGTAGTTTTCAACAAATTTTTAGAGCGATATTTAACTTATATGAAATTAAAGTCGGTTTTTCTAGTTACAATCCAGAAGAAGAAATATTAGAAAGAGTACCTTTTAAGGATATAGATAGTTATATTTTGTCTGATAAATATTCTGACTGCTGTGAGTCGGCGCTATGCGATGGAACATATCATTATCTTTTTGAAGAGTCTACGTATTTTGCTATTTCTGATGTGAAAAAATATCAAAAGTTAGCTAAGGATCAAATCATGTATAAGAACCTGGTAGCTCAAGGTATTAATAGTGCAATACTTGCCCCTATAAAAAGTGGTAATAAATTATTAGGGATTTTAGAAATAGTATCGCCTAATGTTCATGAATTGAATAGTATTAATGCTAATAAATTACAGGATGTTATGCCATATTTGGTAGATTCTGTCCTACGTTCTAAATCCAAAACAGAGAATGAACTAGAGTTGATTATCCAACAAGAATGTACCTCAATTCATCCTAGTGTACATTGGAAATTTAAACAAGAAGCAAAACGGTTCATGTGTGCCATAGTAGATGAGAACCCTGTTTCATTTAGAGAAGTCGTTTTTGAAAATGTATACCCATTATATGGGCAAATTGATATAAAAGGCTCTTCTGATGCTCGTAACCAAGCAATACAAAAAGACTTGGTGTTGCAGCTTAAAGGAATTTCTAAAGTAATTAATAAAGTAATAGAATCGGATCCATTACCTATTTATGAGCAATTAAGATATAGAACAAATCGATATATTGATTCTATAATAGAACAGCTACAAGTAGATAGTGAGCAGAATATTTTAAACTTTATAAAAAAAGAAATCACACCATTGTTTAAACATCTTAAACAAAAGAGTATTGAACTCGATATGCTAATTGATCAATATGATAACATGTTGGATGAAGTTATAAAAACAGTTTATAAACATCGTAAAGCATACGATGAATCTGTTATGCTTATCAATAAAAAGATGGCATCTTTATTAGATCAAAAGCAGGATGAAGCACAAGGGATGTATCCACATTACTTCGAACGATTCAAGTCTGATGGAGTAGAACATAACATGTATATCGGAGAATCGATTACAAAACAAGAAAGCTTCAATAAGGTGTATTTGTATAACCTTAGATTATGGCAATTACAGATGATGTGTGAAATGGAAAATGCATATTATCAAATGAAAAAAGATTTGCCAATGGCATTGGATGTTGCTTCTATGGTTTTAGTATTTAATTCATCTTTATCCGTTAGGTTTAGAATGGATGAAAAAAGATTTGATGTTGATGGTACGTATAATGCAAGATATGAAGTTGTGAAAAAGCGTGTTGATAAATCAAAAATAAAAGGTACAGATCAGCGAGTAACAGAAAAAGGTAAGTTGGTAGTTATATATTCGCAACGTTCTGACGAGAGAGAATATATCAAATACATCAATTTCTTGCAATCTAAGAATTATCTCGAAGAAGAAATTGAGATTGTAGAATTAGATGACTTACAAGGAGTTACTGGTTTAAAAGCATTGCGAGCTAATATTCTTTATCACAAGAATGAGCAGGATAAAGAATACTATACCTATGAAGATTTGATGAAAGAAATTAATTAGAACAATTTATAAAAACTATTGCAGTGAATTAAATGCAATAATAAATGAAATAACAGAGGTTATAATCCCAATCATAAATACGGTATATGTAACCCTTAAGATTTTATACTTTTTGTGTAATACCTTACCTAAAAAGTAAAGATCTTTTATCATAGTATCATAGATATATTCTTTATCATTCATCAGATCTGTCATTGCTGATTTATATTCATCTAATGGCATTTTATGAAAATTTCCAAAGAATAATAAATTTACTTTCTTTTCTTCTATTTCTTTACGGGTAAACTCTCCACTTGTTACATTAGGACGTGTTGCTAATACAGATAATATTATAGAAGCAATACAAAATATGATAAATATCAAAGTTGGATATATCAGATATTGATTAGAAGGGTTATCTAGCTTAGGTATAAGATTTGATAGTGCTAGAGATATAATAATAGCGTTTACAGAAAGTAGAATATTGGCTTTTGTGTCAGCAATATCGCTTAGTTTCATGTGATTTCTTAAGGTAACTCTAAATAAAGTTTGTACTCCTTTTTCGGGATTTTCTTCTCTCAATAATTTTTTTATTTTTTCTTTTTCCTGTTTTTTTTCCTTTTTCAATTTAGATCGTTCTTCAAGCATTTTGGTAAGATTCTCTTCTTTTTTAGGTTTCCAATGAGAAATCGCATATTCGGTATAGTACTGATGTTTATTTTGAAACAAATCAATATTTGCTTTAAGCCAATCAGAGGGAGTTAAATCTTTAACAGCATTAAGTTTAAACTCACATCTTAATAGCTCACTTGTTTCTCCATAATAGTCTTTTGCAAAATGAGAAGCATCTGCATCTCTTATAATTTTTTCCATAAGATTAGTGGGAGTATGCTCCATTTTGGTTGCCATAATCTGTTCCGAAACTTTGTTTATAATCTCTTGAGAAACATTTTGTTGACTCAAAAAATCTTTAGCTATTTCTACACTATATTCTTCATGGTCTTTAGAGCTTTTAGAGTACCCCGTGTCATGTAGTAATGCGGTAAGTAGTAAAACCTCTTTATCTTCATCAGATAAATTAGTGTTATCAATAATTTCTTTTGTACTTTTAAATACTCTTTTGGTGTGATCGTAATTATGGTAGATGCAAGAGTTAGGGAGCTCTTTTTCAAAGAGTTCTGAAACGAAATGATCTGTTTTTTCTAGTAGAGAGGACATACTTTTAATTTTTCGATAACCAAAATAATTAAAAAAAAGAGATTGTACTTCAAACAATGAATAAATATAATAAGATTCTAATTATTTGTGTTGCTTTATTACTCAGTTCATGCGCAACATACACTCCTCAATATAAAGTCGAAAGTTTTGCTCAAACATTACCTGACAATATTGTAGAAAAGACATTTTATCTGGTAGGAGATGCGGGAAATGCAAAAATGAATGAAAGTACAGAGGGACTTTCAATCCTTAAAAAAGTATTAGATACTGCAAAAACAAAAGACGATTACCTTATTTTTTTAGGAGATAATATTTACCAAAAAGGAATGCCTAAAAAAGGATCTCCAGAAAGAGCTCTGGGAGAACATAGAATTGATGCTCAAATTGAGGCAGTTAAAGGTTTTGGAGGAGATGTTGTTTTTATTCCGGGAAACCATGATTGGTATACTAATGGGGTAGAAGGTTTACGAAGACAAGAACGATATGTGGTCAAAAAAACGAATAATAAAAAAGCCTTTTTACCTGCAAAAGGTTGCCCTATCGAGAGTGTAGAAATTAGTGATAAGATACACCTGTTGATTTTAGATACGCAATGGTATTTAGCTAATTGGGATAAGAACCCTACTATTAATGATAATTGTGAAATTAAAACTCGTGAAAAATTCTTTCTTGAAGTAGAGGGAGAATTAAAAAAGCATAGTAAGAAAACGATTCTTATTGCGATGCATCACCCTATGTTTACTAATGGTATTCACGGAGGGAAATATAGTTTTGATAAACATATTTTTCCTTCAAAAAAGAAAATACCCCTACCGATATTGGGTTCGTTGGCCGTTCAGATACGATCACAAGGAGGAATTTCTACACAAGATTTGTCTAATGTTCATTATAATAAATTAATGAGGAGACTATCAACAATGACAAGAGATTTGGACAGGGTAGTTTTTGTTTCTGGTCATGAACATTCCTTGCAGTATATTGATAACGATGGGTTAAAACAAATTGTATCAGGTTCTGGATCCAAAGTTTCATCAATTTCTTTAGGGAAAGATGGGCTGTTTGCATATCCGGGACAAGGCTTTGCAATATTAGATATCTATAAAGATGGTTCTTCTAATGTTCGCTTCTTTGGAAACGATAATGGTCATCCAAAACTAGTGTATCAAACCAAGGTTCACCAAAAGGAAAAAGAATTTGATTTTAGCGCTGTTAAAAATTCTTTTGAATCAGAAGTTTCAGCTTCAATTTATACTAAAGGTGAAGTAAAAAAATCAAAACTGTATCAATCGATGTGGGGTGATCATTATAGATATGTGTACGGAACAGATATAAAAGTTCCTGTGGCTACTTTAGATACCTTGATGGGAGGTTTCACTGTTGATAGACAGGGAGGAGGACAAGTGACAAGATCTCTACGTCTAATTGATAAAGAAGGAAAGAGGTATAGCCTTAGAGCAATGCGTAAAAGTGTTACGCAGTTTTTGCAGAAAGGAGTATTTAAATATACACATCTCGAAGACAGGTTTAATGATACGTTTACAGAAGATATCCTTTCTGATTTCTATACGTCTAGCTATCCTTATGCATTTTTAGCTGTTGGTACAATGGCAGATGCTATAGGAGTATATCATGCAAATCCGAAGTTGTATTACATCCCGAAGCACCCTGCATTGGGGAAATACAATGAGAGTTTTGGTGATGAGATATATTTTCTAGAAGAACGACCGGGTAAAGAATATGAAAACGAAGTTACTTTTGGAAAACCTGAAGATATCGAAAGCACAGATGATCTCTTAAGTAGACTTAGGAAAGACGAAAAATACCAAATGGACGAAGAGCACTATATAAGAACTAGGCTTTTTGATATGATCTTAGGAGATTGGGATCGTCATTCTGATCAATGGAGATGGGCTCGTTTTGATACTAAAAAAGGTAAAGAGTATAGACCCATCCCTAGAGATAGAGATCAGGTTTTTTCTAATTATGATGGAATACTTTTGGATGTCATAAAATTTGTGGTTCCATTAGCACGTAAGTTTCAGGTATATGATGGAGAACTTAAAAAAGTGAGGTGGATTAATCAATCAGGACTACCACTAGATAGAACATTAACGCAGAACTCAGGGAAAGATATATGGATAGAACAAGCAGCATATATCAAAGAGAATCTTTCTGATGCCGCAATTGAAAAAGCATTTACTAATCTCCCGAATAACCTTCAGGATGAGACAATAGAACAAATAAAAGAAAACCTTAAACATAGAAGAGATAATATTGAAGATATCGCTAATCGCTACTATAAATATCTTTCAAAACATGTCATTATTAAGGGAACAGATAAAGATGATCTTTTTGAAATATTTAGAGAAGAAGGAGGGAAGACAACAATAGAGATTTCGAGAATAAAAGGAGATGAAAAACAAAAACCATATAGTAGTAGAAACTTTACAGCCAAAGAAACTAAAGAAATTTGGATTTATGGATTAGATGATGACGATCGATTTGTTGTAAAAGGAAAAGGAAGTAATCTCATAAAAATTCGAATTATTGGAGGTCAGAATAATGATACCTATGCAATAGAAAATGGAAGGAAAATAAAAATCTATGATCATAAATCAAAACCTAATACGATAGAGAAAAAAGGCGGAGCAAAATTTATATTAAGTAATATCTATGATTATAATGTTTATGATTACAATAGGTATGTCGGCAAAACCAATACAGTAACTCCATTTATTGGCTTTAATCCGGATGACGGAATTAATATAAATGTAACAGATGTGTATACGGTAAATGGGTTTAAAAATAATCCATATCATAGTAAACATAGAATTAGGGCAGCATACTATTTTCAGACAAAAGGTTATGATTTATCATACTCAGGAGAATTTGTAAAAGCATTAGGTAACTGGAATTTCCTTATTGATGCTGTATATACAAGTGAGAATTTTGCACAAAACTTTTTTGGATTCGGAAACAGTACTTTTAATCCGGATGAGGAGTTGGACTTAGATTACAATAGAGTAAAGATGGGCATCTGGTCGTTTGGATTAGGGGTTTCTAAACGAAATAATTATGGTAGCGAATTTTCAATAAAAACAACATTTGAAGGGATAGAGGTGCAGGATACACAAGATAGATTCATTACATCCGGCTTGGGTTTTGTAACTATAGATCCTGTTTTTTTCGAAAGAAAGTATTTTACAAATCTGGACTTGATGTATAAATTCGAAAGTTATGATAATGACATTAATCCTAGCAGAGGAATGTTGTTTAAATTACAAACAGGAGTGAGAACTAATGTAGAAGAAACGGATAGGACATATGGATATATTTATCCAAGATTAGGTTTTTATAATTCGATTACTCGAGATCGAAAACTAGTGCTCAAAACAGATGTAATTGCAGAAATCAATATTGGAGAGGGTTTCGAGTTTTATCAAGGAGCCAATTTAGGGGGAACTAAAGGATTGAGAGGATATAGAGAAGAACGTTTTACTGGTGAAAGCGCATTGGCATTTAGTGGAGATTTAAGATATAGCTTTAATACATTTAAAACAGGTTTATTACCGCTACAATTAGGAGTTTTTGGAGGCTATGATATTGGGAGAGTATGGTTAGATAGTGAAGATTCTGATCGATGGCATGACTCTGTAGGTGGTGGTGTATGGCTTAATGCTATGGATGCTATCGGAGGACAGTTAGGGTTATTCTCTAGTGATGAAGGGCTGCGATTTACATTTGGTTTTGGGATGAGTTTATAGGATTCTACAGTATTTAAAAAACTTCTTATACTTGAAATTACCCTCCTATAAAATAGTTCTACAACGATAGGATATGCTATGTACAGGAAGGGACTCCCTAATTAAAATACGTTTTTATTTATAAAATGCCAATGTAGGCACAGGAACACAAACTCAAGATTCTAAAATTACGTTAAAAGGTAAAAATCATTCTCGTGAAGTAAAAGTTACTGTAAATACTATTGCTTATTTCTATTTGTAAATGACTCCGATTACCTTCTCTATAAATAGGTAAAAGTTCCCGTGAAGACAAATGAGGATCTACCACAAATAGCATTAGTATAAAAAGTGTTGAACAATGTTTTTTTTGTTTCAATGTATAAATAAATGATCATAAACTTTAATATAATATCGATTTGTTAATTACAATATCGTCAAAATAGCACTGATTTATTGCTAATAAGATTTGTTGATTTGTTAATTAAAAGTTAATTTAGTGTTAAATAGGGTTGAATTTGATTAAATCAGTATTGGTTTTTTCTTCTGAAATTTTCTCCAATTTCGACATTCTTCTTTTTAGTTTAACCCTTTGATTTCCAATAACGCAATAGTGTTGCGTTATTGGAAATCAAAGGTAATTTACCTGATTCAATAATGACAATAGAGTCATAACTATCTGTTTATTACGTGTTTGCCGTATTTGTTTATTTGAATTAATCTCTACTTTTGAATAACAAATTTTAATAAGAGCTCAACATTTTAATTTAAACAAACAAATAAGTTTAACACAAAAAATCAAACAATAATGAAAACTCAACTGAAAATTTTAAGCACACTAACAGTCTTTTCTCTCTTCTTTTATAGTTGCGAATAAGAAATGGATAAACACGATATCCATTTGGCTGAATAGAGTATAAAACTACTTTTGAAAATAGTGGAATTAGCTTTATAGATAATTTAGATAAGCGTATCATTACGTTTAATTCTCGTCTTACCAAAAAATAAAACATATTTATTTAAAAATAGGCATCTATTTTTGAATGAAGTGATTTGACTTTTTTTAATTCGCTGTAAAAAATATCTTTTTTTACTTAATCCCTTTCTTTTTCTCACTTTATAGCAGTGCTATGAAGTGTCAAAAACACTGTTTTTTTGTATAGAATTAAAAAAGTTTAAACTACTTCAATAATAATTTAACAAACAAACATCATGCAAAACATAATATATAAAATAGCACCATTGATGTTACTGTTTTTTACAGTAAGTGTCTTTGGACAAAAACAATCAGATAATTTCTATTACTACAAAGGAGAAAAATTCTTTTTAGATATAGATACTAGAACTATTTCTATTTCATTTGAGGGAGAAAATTCTATTAACTCTTTTAAATCTTTGCGTAGTAATTCAATAAAAATAACAGAAATAATTGAAGATAATTCAAGAGCTACTGTAGTTTCATTAGATGCTAAAGCAACTTCTAAGAAAGCTGTAAAAAGCTATTATATGGAAGTGTCTACAAGCAAAAATATGACTATAGCAGATTATTATAAAGAGATCGAATCTTATAAGAAATTACCTAATATTTTAATGGCTTCTCCGACATATACAACAAAGAGTGGAGGAGACTTAGGGCTGTCAAATAATTTCTATGTAAAACTTAAAGATAAAAACGACATTGATATTCTCTATAAAAAAGCAAAAGAGATGAATCTAGAAGTATTAGGTCATGATAAGCACATGCCGCTTTGGTTTACACTTTCTGTAAAATCCAAAAATAAATTAAATTCATTACAGCTTGCTAACATTTTTTATGAAACAGGTTGGTTTGAGAGTACAGAACCAGCTTTCATGTATCACAATATAGCAACTTCGAATGATACTTACTATAATAACCAGTGGTCTTTAAATAATACAGGGCAGAATGGAGGAACATCAGGAATTGATATCAACATGGAGGAAGCTTGGAGCATAACTACCGGAGATCCAAGTATCAAAACAGCTGTGTATGATCATGGGTTAGAAATGAATCATCCAGATTTACAAGCTAATGTTCACGGAACAGGGTTTGATGCTAATAACGGAACATCCCCAGCTACAGTAAGAGGAAGTCATGGAACTGCTTGCGCAGGTATTATAGGAGCAGTTAAAGATAATAATTTAGGAATTTCGGGTGTTGCACCTACTTCAAAATTAATATCGATTAGTATCAATCTTGTATCTTCTGATAGCCCGTCTCAATTAGCAAGTGGTTTTAATTGGGCATGGAAAAATGGAGCAGATGTGATTAGTAATTCTTGGGAGGATATGCGCCATCGAGCATTATAGATAATGCTATAACAAATACGTTAACTAAGGGTAGAGGAGGAAAAGGTTGTGTCATTGTTTTTGCTGCGGGTAATGAGAATAATACAAATATTCGATACCCAGGAAATAGTAATCCAGATTTATTAATAGTAGGAGCAATGAGCCCTTGCGCAGAACGTAAAAACCCAAACTCCTGTGATGGAGAGAGTCAGTGGGGGAGTTGTTATGGTAGCCAATTAGATATTGTAGCTCCTGGAGTAAAAATGCCAACTACAGATAGACAGGGGTCAAATGGATATTCTACATCTGATTATACGCAAACTTTTAACGGAACTTCATCAGCATGTCCAGTAGTAGCAGGAGTAGCAACACTAATATTAAGCGTTAATCCAAACTTAACATATAGTGAGGTAAATAATATTATCGAGAAATCCGCTCAGAAAGTAGGAACATATACATATGCTACTGCAGGAGGGCGTCCAAATGGAACTTGGAATAATCAGATGGGGTATGGTTTGATTGATGCGCATCAAGCAGTTTTATTGGCTCAGAATGGTTCTGGTTCTGATTCTGAAGCACCAACAGCACCATCTAATCTGGTCTCTACTGGAAAAACTAAAACTAGTGTAAGTTTAAGTTGGACAGCCTCAACAGACAATGTAGGTGTAACAGCGTATGATATTTACAACGGGAGTAACCTTTCTACTTCGGTAAATGGTACCACAACAACAATATCAGGATTAACGCCAAATACAAGTTATGATTTTACCATCAAAGCTAAAGATGCAGCAGGTAATGTATCAGGAGCAAGTAATGTATTAACAGTTACAACAGATCCTAATACTGGTGGAGGAACACCACCGACTTATTGTGCGGCAGAAGCTACAAATGGGCCTGAGCATATTGCAAAGGTTAAATTTGGAACAATAGATAATAGTTCAGCTAGAGATTCTTATCATGATTATACAAATATATCTACAGATGTTGCTAAGAATAATAGTTATGCATTATCGGTAGTTATTGGTCAACCCTATGGTAATGAGAATGAAGTAACAGCATGGATTGATTGGAATATTGATGGTGATTTTGAAGATGCAGGTGAACAATATTTATTATCAAAAAGTAGCGCCTCAGCAGCTTCGATTTCAATTCCAGTACCATCAGGAGCATCTATAGGAACTACAGGTATGCGTATTAGAGTTTCTTATAATAATAGTAGTAGAGTTCCTTGTGGGACAAGTGGTTATGGAGAGGTTGAGGATTATGCGGTGAATATCAAAGGATCAAAATCTGGATTAATCACTGAATCCATAGACGATATCATTATTTATCCAAATCCAACTCCAGAACAATTTGTTATTTCATCTAAACTAATAGGGGCTCAAATAACTCTTATTAACTCCAATGGTGTAATAGTAAAAAAACAAAAAATGACTTCAAGTAAAACAAAAGTTAATTTATCAGGGCTTCCTTCAGGGTTTTATCAAGTGCAGGTAATTTTGGGGTCAAAAAAATTATCAAAAACTGTTGTAATAGAATAAGTTTTGATCGTAAGATCCTGATTATCTAAGGGATTCTTATTTTAACTTCTGAAATACCAGAACATAATAAATTTAATAGAGGTCAGTATTTAAATACTGACCTCTATACGTTTTTCTCCCTCTGTAATATGTGAAGTTTAAACTTTTTTTAATTCGCTATAAAAATGCCTTTTTTACTCAATTTTCATATCCTTCGCCAGAATCAAAAAGGGGTAAACCCATCAATATGATGTATTAGGAATCTCAATCAATATTGAGGTAACCTAAAGTAATTGAAGGAGAATCTATAGAAGGATTAACCGAGATTTTGAAGTTTGGTTTTTGACGAACTTGATTTACGTAGAATAGAAGCAAGGTGTGCCACCGTGAATATTGGATTCTAGGATTCTCGAAAAAGTAGGAATGCGTAAAGAAGGGTATAAACGAAAAGTTTTATCGCTTAAATGCCCTTTGTCTACTCGACACCAAAATGTTACCTTATTTAAGTATATACTTAAATAAAGTAGCTTTTTTATGACCTTGTTTTTCATCGGTAATAAAGAGGGTAGAATCGTTTTTAAAACAAATTCCTTCTTTTTGAGAATTATGCTTTAATGCTATTTTTTGAATAATCCCATCAAACAGGTTATCACCTTTAAAACTACTGAGTAAGATTACCTTGTTATGTGTGAGAAGTGCAATTTGGTCTTCAGATTTATTAATTGTGGCTCCGGTAATAAGACAATTAGAATAATTTTTACAGGTTTCATATTTACTAATTAGTTTAGCTATGTATTTTCCTGGTGTAGCAGAAACTCGATATAATTTAGTTATTGCTTTTGATTTTTTCCCTCTGTTTTTAGTAAATAAGTATAGATTGCCATTTAAGTGTATAAAAGCTTCAACATCAAAATTTAACCTTTTCTTCTTAGGTGGAAATTTCTTTTGATCTTCAAAAATGAATTCAATTTTTGAGGCAACAATAGCATTCGATAGAATTCCTGAAACTTTATAGATAACCAAATCTTTTCTATCGTTACTATTATTTCCAAAATCACCAATATAAATATTGTCTTCTTGATCATGAGCAAGATCTTCCCAATCTATATTTTTAGCTCCTGAGATTTTGATTTTACGTACTATTTTTCCTTTTTGATTTAAGCAAAACAAAACATTGCTATTACCAGAATCATTTATAGCATATACATTATGATCCGATAGCATGGTAATACCTGATATTTCATTAAGAATATTAGGTAAGGTATTAACCTTTACCAAATTGGTATGCTTATCCTTTTGACAACTAGCAGATACCGTCATCAAAAGGATAAGATAAGAGAGTTTTACTATTTTAACTTTTTTGATTCCACGCATTAAGCATCCAGCTTGTTTTTTCTAATTCTCCGATATAAGTGCCTGTAATATCAAGTGTTCCATCATCTTTGGCATCTTCTGCCGCAGTGGTTACTATTTTTAATTGATTAAGAAGAGCTTTATGATCCTCTAGAATAGTAGTAACCATTTCATGATCTGCAAGTGTAGTATCTGCTTCCTTAATATTAGAAAGTTTTAAGTAAGCACTAAAATTGCTAACAGGTTTTCCTCTTAAGGTAAGTATTCTTTCGGCGATTTCATCTATTTTTAATTTTGCATCTTCATAAAATTCTTCAAATTTTACATGAAGTTCAAAAAAATGAGGCCCTGTGATATTCCAATGAAAATTTCTAAGCTTTTGATAGTGCATATGATAATCTGCTAATAATATATTTAAAGCCTCTATTGTTTTTGTAGTTGAAGTATTCATAGTTTTTATCTATTGATTTTTTAATTTCAATACAAAATTACTATAATTAAATAGTAAAGTATGAAGTTACAATAGTTAGTTGTAATAGATGTATTACTATAATTGATTTGTGATTTCCTTAAGAATAAAACTATAATATGCTTTATCATGAGGAACATAATTCTTTCTTTTAATAGGGTTTTGGAGAATATCTTGAAAGTTGTCAATAGGTATGAGAGTGATATCAGATACTTCTTCTTTTTGAAGGGTTAGCGTTTTTATAGAAACATCGAGGCGTGAAAGATAAATATGATGAAATTCATTATCAAAAAGGTCAGGTTGGGGTGTTTTTTTTGCTACATATGTTCCAATAAATTTTAGACCATCTTTGGTTACAGACAAACCAATTTCTTCTTTAATCTCTCGAATAGCTGAATCTTCTGGCGTTTCTCCTGCACCAATATGACCAGCTACAGAAATATCCCATAAACCGGGATACGTATCTTTATCATCTGCCCGTTTTTGTAATACGATTTCTCCTTGATTTGTAAAGAACCAAATATGAACACTACCATGATATAATCCTAATCGATGTGCTTCCGATTTTAATCGTATTTCTCCGGTAAATCTCCCAGCTTTATCTAGTATATCTATCAATTCATCTGCCATAGGTGTTTTTGAATTCTATATTAATAATAGCAAAATAGAACAATATGTTCAATAAAAATGCTATAAGAGTTATGTTTTTATATAATTAATATTAAATAATTAATATATTTTTATTGCTAAATTGATATATTTATGCAAAATAGATATACATGAATATTGATACCTGTCCTAACTGTAGTTCTCAAGATTATGTTAAAAGTGGAGTCGTTAATAATAGACAGCGCTATAGGTGTAAAAAATGCAATTATTACTTCACAGTAAACAAATTAGGAAAGAAAATAGATGATTATTATGTAAATAAAGCACTACAGCTATACCTCGAAGGATTAACCTACCGTGAGATAGAACGAATATTAGGAATATCTCATGTAAGTATCATGAATTGGGTAAAGAAATATAATATCAAACGCCCCTATAATTCTCAATACCATCCAACCTACAAAATCTTGAATTCATCTGAGCTGGCAAGCTATTTTCAATCTACAGAAAATATAAAAGGTGCAGGAGTTATTATTACAGAATTGGGAGATAAATTCATGTTAATTAAATGGGAACGATTTAGAGATTAAGTATAGTAAATTACCAAATAGGTATATTAATTTTTTCTTAACTACTAGTTTTTTAGAGATTCGTGCAACACACAGAATTAATTTATTACTAATCTTAATCTTTAAAATTCGATGAGAAAACAATTGATAGTACTGTTGGGGCTAGTTTTTTTTGCCACACAGTTTACGTACTCACAGGGTTCGCCAGACTACACAGGAGGACTTAAAGTAAAACTCAATGAAGAGGGATCAAAATACTTTAGGATAATTTCCTGGGCTCAGGTTTGGGCAAGATATCAGGATGATGTGCCTGATGATGTTAGCAAGACAAATTTTAGTGTTCGAAGAGCGAGGATTCTTACCTACGCACAGATCAATAAGGATTTTTTAATTCTTACACATTTTGGTCTAAACAGCCTTAATGGAGATAACCAAAGCCCAATAGGTACTGGGGATAGATCTCAACTATTTTTTCATGATGTTTGGATACAATATAGTCTTGGAACAAAACATGCAATTGGAGGTGGACTCCATTATTGGAACGGAATCTCTCGTCTAAATAATCAAAGTACGCTTAATATGATGACTCTTGATAATAATAGACAGTCATGGGCAACCATCGGGTTGTCAGATCAATTTGCTCGTCATATCGGTATCTATGCAAAAGGATCCTTCGGAAAACTTCAATATCGAGTAGCTGTAAATGAATCTGGAACCAATAATCTTCAGGAAGGAACAGATCCTGTTCTTAATGGACCTGCCGTATACGCAGGAAGAAGGTTGTTGGGATCTAAGGATGCCGGAAAGAATTTTGCCGGGTATTTTGATTATCATTTTATGGATCAGGAATCTAACTTCTTACCGTATAAAGTGGGATCGTACCTTGGCGGAAAGAAGGTGTTTAATGTTGGAGCAGGATTCTTTTATCACCCCGACGGAAGTGCTATAGCCAATGACGCAGGAGGAATTGAAGGTGAAGATGTTGCAATATTTGCAGTAGATGCTTTTTATGATGCACCTCTAGGCGATAACGGCTCGGCCATAACGGCCTATGCAACTTATCAGAATAATGATTACGGAAAAAATTATACCTTAGGACAAACCTATGAAACGGGTTCTATGATTTATGGTCATGCGGGATATGTTATTCCTAATGATAACAAAAAAATCAAATTTCAACCGTATGCTTCATTTAATTTACGATCAATAGATGCGATAGACGATAATGCAACAACTTTTGGTGTTGGTGCAAATGCTTATTTCAGTGGTCACAACTCAAAATTAACGCTGGAGTATCTAAATACAAAATATGGGGATAACGATGCTCAAGGCTATGTTACCCTTCAAGCGATGATATATTTATAAAACCTTTAGTTATGACAGAAAAACAAAAAGCAGCTGCTTACTGGAAAGAAAACCTCAAATACCTGGTCATTTTATTGAGTATTTGGTTTATAGTTTCCTACGGGGCCGGAATTCTATTTAAAGATGCATTAAATACCATAAAACTAGGAGGGTTCAAATTAGGATTCTGGTTTGCTCAACAAGGCTCTATCTATGTTTTTGTAATACTCATTTTCGTATATGTACGATTAATGAATAAACTAGATAAAAAATATGGTTACAATGAGTAATCTTAATACTAACCAAAAAAATATATTATTATGAGCGTTCAAGTATGGACATGGATTTTAGTAGGGATTACTTTTTCCATTTATTTTGGAATTGCAATTTGGGCTAGAGCCGGTTCGACAAAAGAGTTTTATGTTGCAGGAGGAGGAGTTTCTCCACTAGCCAATGGTTTAGCTACTGCAGCCGATTGGATGAGTGCAGCATCGTTTATCTCGATGGCAGGACTAATATCATTTATGGGATATGACGGTTCGGTCTTTTTAATGGGATGGACAGGAGGATATGTGCTATTGGCATTATTACTAGCTCCTTATCTAAGAAAGTTTGGAAAATTTACCGTACCAGATTTTATAGGAGATCGATACTATTCTAATACCGCCAGAACCGTGGCAGTGATATGTGCCCTTATTGTATCATTTACATATGTTGCCGGACAGATGAGAGGAGTTGGAATTGTTTTTTCTCAGTTCTTACAGGTAGACATTAATCTGGGAGTAATCATTGGGATGACAGTAGTTTTGGTATTCGCCTTTTTAGGAGGAATGAAAGGAATTACATATACCCAGGTGGCGCAGTATTGTGTATTGATATTTGCTTTTATGGTTCCTGCATTTTTTATCTCAATGCAAATGACAGGAAATATAATCCCACAAATAGGAATGGGAGGTACTGTAGAAGACGGAACATTTTTATTAGATAAATTAGACACATTACACACCCAATTAGGGTTTAAAGAGTATACCAGTGGATCCAAATCTACCTGGGATGTTTTTGCAATAACACTTGCATTAATGGTAGGTACAGCAGGATTACCGCATGTGATTGTACGTTTCTTTACAGTGCCAAAAGTAAAAGATGCCCGTAAATCTGCAGGTTTAGCCCTGTTATTTATTGCAATCTTATATACAACTGCACCAGCAATAGCAGTTTTTGCAAGAACCAACTTAATCGAAACTGTGAGTAATACAGAATATAAAGAAGTACCAGAATGGTTCAAAAACTGGGAAAACACAGGATTGATAGCTTGGTCTGATAAAAATAATGACGGTAAGATTCAGTATGTAAACGGTAGTGCAACCGATGGTAAACCAAAATATATTGATGAAAGAGGAAAATATGGAGAACGTATGGTATCAAACGCTAATGATTCTGCAAATGAGCTATATGTAGATAGAGATATTATGGTATTGGCAAATCCCGAAATTGCAAAATTACCAAATTGGGTAATTGCATTAGTAGCAGCAGGGGGATTAGCAGCAGCACTGTCTACTGCAGCAGGTTTGTTATTAGTGATCTCAACTTCAATATCACATGATTTGATCAAAAAACAAATCAAACCAGACATTTCTGAAAAAGGAGAATTGTTGGCAGCACGAATCAGTATATTAGTAGCAATTATTATTGCTGGATTGTTTGGTATTTATCCGCCCGGATTTGTGGCAGCGGTCGTCGCCCTAGCATTTGGTCTGGCAGCGGCATCATTTTTTCCGGCTATTATTCTTGGTATTTTTGATAAACGAATGAATAGGCAAGGAGCTATAGTAGGTATGATTGTTGGGATTACGCTTATGTTATTCTATATGATCAGATATAAAACAGGACTAATAGGAGTAATGGATCCTAGACCTGCCAGTGAGTGGTGGTTTGGTACATCTCCAGAAGGATTTGGTACCGTAGCCATGGTTGTCAATGTAATCGTATCTGTTGTGATTTCAAGAATGACACCCGCACCACCAAAAGACGTGCAAGAAATCGTAGAAAATATTAGAATTCCTAGCGGAGCCGGAGAAGCATCTTCGCATTAATATAGTTAGTGTTTTTAATCCCGATTTTATAATGTGCAATCGGGGAATCAATGTTGTTAATATCATTTCTTATATGAAATTACCGTAATCTGAATTGAATTATTTTTGGTTCAGATAAAAAAGAAAATTCAGGGATAGCATAGTTATCGATGTATTTTCTTTTGAAAGATGAAGCAAAAAGAAACAATTTTAGTAGGTGATTTTATTTGAGAAATGGTATAAATTATGGATTATGATTGTCAGTGTGACAAAACAAGTTTAATCTAAGTGAAAAGGCGCAGTAGAATTTTTACTGCGCCATTTTTCCTAACTTTATAAAAGTTAAATTGGTTACAAAATCAACACAATGAAGAAAAGACATCAACAGAAGCTTATTGTATTATCCCTGGTGTTGTTTTTACTGTGGAACGTCCCTTTGATATTAATTTTTGATCAGTTGGGCGAATTTTTTGGGTTCCCAACAATTTATTTCTTTATTTTCATTATTTGGATCATCGCAGTCATCATATCATATATTATTTTACACAGGCATTATGAATAACTATCTTTTGATATCTATCATTATTGCTTATTTGGCTTGTTTATTTTTAATAGCTTTTTGGGCAGAAAAAAACTCAAAAAGTAAATGGGTAAATAATCCATATATCTATGTGTTATCTCTTGCTGTATATTGTTCTGCATGGACATATTACGGAAGCGTTGGTATGGCTTCTCAATCCGGGATTAGCTTTTTGGCTATATATTTAGGCCCTGTCATTTCTTTGCCTCTGTGGATATTAGTAATGCGCAAAATCATAAGAATTTCTAAACAACATAAAATTTCTAGTATCGCTGATTTTATTTCCTTGCGATATGGTAATAATAGACTATTGGGAGCGCTAGTAACTATAATCTGTGTGTTTGCTATCGTTCCTTATATCTCTTTACAACTAAAAGCCATTTCAGAAACTTTTGAAATCATAACAGACGAAACCAGTTATGTTTCAAAATCTGTTTTAGACGATTCTACTTTTTATATCGCTGTACTATTAGCAGTATTTGTTGCTTTTTTTGGAACACAAGCAACTGATGCCTCGCAACGCAGAAAAGGAATTATGACTACCGTTGCCGTAGAATCTATTTTAAAGCTGGTCTTCTTTCTTATTGCAGGAGTATATGTAACTTTCTTTTTATTTGATGGTACAACAGACATATACCAACAAGCATCTCAGCTAGATAATTTTAAAGAGATCACTTCATTTAATGGAGTAGAAGCAGGGTTCAACTGGCTTTTTACAATAACACTTTCTTTCTTTGCCATCTTTTTACTACCAAGACAATTTCACGTAGCCGTAGTAGAAAATGATAGAGAACGGTATTTAAAAAAGGCAATATGGTTGTTCCCTTTATACCTTTTGTTGTTTAATATTTTTGTAATCTTTATCGCCTGGGGCGGAAATCTGACACTTACCAGTGAGATGAATAACGATTATTATACGTTGCTTTTACCGCTTCATAATGATAATGTTGTACTGGCAATGCTGGTTTTCTTAGGAGGATTCTCTGCGGTAATTTCGATGGTAGTTGTTTCTACATTAGCATTATCAACAATGGTTAGTAATAACCTGATCATCCCATATGGATTCTTAGACAAATTTATAAAAGGAAACCCAGAGAAGAATGCCAATTATATAAAAAACATCAGGAGAATTTCGATTTTTATATTGATCATCATAGCATACTTTTTTTATATCAATTTTTCATACGAATTATCTTTGTTTTCTATTGGATTAATCTCTTTTGTAGTGATAGCCCAGTTGGCACCTTCATTTTTTATAGGACTTTTCTGGAATCGAGGATCAGCAAAAGCAGCAAAAATGAGTATGATTATTGGCATTTCTGTTGTTGTTTACACTTTGATTTTACCTTTTATTGTAAACGTACTTACAGGAAGCCCTTCATTTGTAAATGATGGATTGTTTGGAATCAAATTACTGAAACCATACGAGCTTTTTGGAATTGATTTCTTAAGTCCCGAAGCACACGCTTTTTTCTGGAGCATGTTTTTAAATACGTTTAGCTTCTTAATTCTTTCGTTATTATCCAAAGGGAATTACAGAGAACGAAACTATGCCGAAATGTTTATTAACAGTAAGAACTATGCCAACTTACAGGATGGAGCCTTTATCTGGAAAGGAGAAGCGTATGTGTCTGATATTCGTAATGTTTTAAATCGTTTTTTAGGCGAACAGCGAACAGAAAGAGCACTTAATCTTTTTAATTTGAAATATGGAGTTTCTAAAGAAGAAGAAATGGCTGATGCAAGGCTTATTAATTTTTCAGAAAAACTACTTACCGGAAGTATCGGTAGCGCCTCTGCCAAGATTTTAATTAGTAATGTAGCCAAAGAACAACCGGTTAGTTTATTAGAAGTGTTGAAGATTTTAGAAGAATCCAAAGAAACAATCTCTAGTAATAAAGCTTTACAAGAAAAGTCAAAAGAATTAACAGCTCTTACAAATCAATTAAAAGAAGCTAATAGCGAGTTACTGATTCAGGATCGTCTTAAAGATGAATTTTTAGATACTGTTGCCCACGAATTAAAAACTCCGATTACTTCGATTAAAGCAGCCTCAGAAGTACTGACCGAAAGTGATGATATGCCAGAAGAGATTAGAGATAAGTTTTTAGACAATATTGTAAACGATGCAGATCGCCTGGCGCGATTGATTCATAATATATTAGATCTAGAAAAACTATCCAGTGGGAGAGAGCAATTAGAAATACAATCTAAACAAATGGAGGATACCATAAAAAAAGCAATCTATGGGATCACGCAGATGGCACAAAATAAACGAGTTGAGGTAGTTTATCAAAATAATTCAGAGGTTAGTGCCAGATATGATGAAGATCGTATGCTACAAGTACTCACCAATTTACTTTCTAATGCTTTAAAGTTTACAGAATCTGAAAAAGGAATAATTACCGTTACAACCGAGGAAAAGAAAAATGAAATTGTTGTTGCCATAGAAGATAATGGCAAAGGAGTTCCCAAAGAAGATTTCAATCACATTTTTGATAAATTTTATCAATCAAAACATCAGAATATTAAAAAACCCGTGGGTAGTGGATTAGGATTAGCAATTAGTAAAAAGATTATAGAAAGCCATCACGGAAAAATATGGGTAGATAAAAAATATAAAAAAGGAGCACGTTTTGTGTTTGCAATACCCAAATAATGAAGTAGAATCCATTGTGCATTTGGAAAAATAGTATAAAAAAAGCGTCAATTCGAGTGTTTTGTCGTAATAAAATGAAGACAAATGTACTTCGACAAGCTCAGTAGAGCTATCGAGAATAGTTTTTTTTAATTAATAACCCTTGTCATCCTGAATGTGCAGAAGGGCATGATACACAGTTCGTATCTAAATGCATAACGAATAGAAGTATAACATAAATGAAGCCTTAAATAAACAAAGATAAAACTCTTAACCTATGAAAAAGATCCTGATCGTAGATGATGAACCTAATATTGTAATGTCTCTAGAATATACATTTAAGAAAAAGAATTTTGAAGTGTATATCGCCCGGGATGGAGGAGAAGCGTTGCAGATAGCAGAAGATCAGATACCAGATATTGTACTTCTGGATATTATGATGCCCAATGTAGATGGTTATGAAACATTAAGACAAATAAAGAAAAATGAAAAACTTAAAAAGACTAAAATAGTATTCCTGTCTGCCAAAAATAAAGCAGATGATATAGAAAAAGGACTGCAACTGGGAGCAGATAAATATTTGACAAAACCGTTTTCGGTAAAAAAACTGGTTGCAGAGATAAATGAACTAATCGATCATTAGAAGATTGATTTTTTATGTAAGAGAAAGACCTTGTTTAATTTAAGAGAATAAAAAATGAAACTACGATTAAAACCTTTAACATCCGATATAATTATTACAGTTTATGTGATAATCACCTTATACCTTCGTTTCAAATTTGAAAACGAAACACCTATTGGTACAGTAAACTCTCTGGTAATAGGAGCATGTTTTATCATCATATTATGGGTGCTTATTAAATTAAAAGTACTTAACCCGAACTGGTTTGGTTTGTTCAATTCTAAAAAAACGAAAACATGAGTTACAAAGAATTTTACAATCAAAGTATACAAGATCCAGAAGGATTTTGGAGAGAGCAAGCGCAAAAACTATCCTGGTATAAGCAACCTGAGAATATACTATCAAAGGATAGTAATGAGTATGATCAATGGTTTGCAGACGGAGAACTTAATGTAAGTTATTTATGTATCGATAAACATATCGAAGATGGTTATGGTGAGCAGAACGCGATCATTTATGATTCGCCAGTTACCAATACCCAAAAGCATATTACCTATAATCAATTGCATGAAGAGGTTTCAAAATTAGCAGGAGGGCTTCAGGAGCTTGGGTTGGTTAAAGGAGATACTGTCATTATCTATATGCCAATGATCCCACAGGCAATATATGCTATGCAAGCCTGTGCTCGAATAGGAGTGATTCATTCTGTAGTATTTGGTGGATTTGCACCGCATGAATTAGCGATAAGAATTAATGATTGCGAACCCAAGGCTATTATAACAGCGTCTAGCGGTATAGAAGTCGAACGTGTAATACCGTACAAACCTTTTGTAGATAAAGCTATAGAAGAAGCAAAGCATAAACCGGATCACGTTATTGTTTATGATAGAAAATTGGGAGTAGGTATTCCGCATAAATCATACGATCTGGATTATGATTCGTTGGTAGCAAAAGCAACTGCGGCAAAACCTGTACCCGTTGCATCAACACACCCCTTGTATATTTTGTACACTTCGGGGACTACAGGAACACCAAAAGGAATTATTAGAGATTCGGGTGGGTATGCTACCGCCTTAAAATTTTCGATGAAATATGTATACGGAGTAGATGAAGGAGATGTCTATTGGGCTGCCAGTGATGTAGGCTGGGTAGTAGGGCATAGCTATATCGCATACGGACCATTATTGAATAGAAATACAACGATCCTTTTTGAAGGAAAACCAATAAAAACACCAGACGCCTCTACATTTTGGAGAGTGATTAGTGAGCATAAAGTAAAAGTAATGTTTACTGCTCCTACAGCGATCAGAGCGATCAAAAAGGAAGACCCCGATGGCGAACTGATAAAACAATTTGATATATCTTGTTTAAAATATCAGTTTTTGGCAGGAGAGCGTTGTGATATAGCAACATTAAGATGGACAGAAAACCATTTAAAAATACCTATAATCGATCACTGGTGGCAAACCGAATCAGGCTGGCCGATGTTGGCCAATATGGTAGGTTTAGAATTGCAGGAGATAAAACCAGGCTCAGCAGGTTTACCTGTTTGTGGGTATGATATCCAGATTTTAAATGAAAATGGAAAACAAACTCCCACAAATACCGAAGGATACGTAGCCATTAAACTACCATTACCTCCAGGAACATTATCTAATCTTTGGAAAAATCCAGAGCGATTTAAAGCAGGATACCTAGAACGTTTTGAAGGCTATTACTTTTCTGGTGACGGAGGATATAAAGATGAAGACGGATATCTTTTTATTACCGGGAGAGTTGATGATATCATAAACGTAGCGGGCCATAGACTTTCTACCGCAGAAATGGAAGAGGTGGTTGCATCGCATAAAGCCGTAGCAGAATGCGCCGTTTTTGGTGTTCATTGCAGTATCAAAGGCCAAAAACCTTTAGGACTTGTCGTTTTAAAAACGGGAGAAACACTTGATGATCAACAATTACAAAACGAAATTGTAACCGATGTTCGGGATGTTATAGGAGCCGTAGCTTCTTTCAAAAATGTACTGGTCGTAAAACGATTACCAAAAACCCGATCCGGTAAAATTTTGAGGAAACTGTTACGCAATATTGTTGATCATAATGAATATAAGATTCCGTCGACAATAGATGATATCAATATCATAGGAGAAATCGAAAACACATATAAAACACATAAAATAGGAAAATATAAAACACTACAGTAATGAGTAATTATCACATCAAACATCTAGAAGAGTATTATCAAGTATATAGAAAATCAGTAAGAGATCCTGAGACATTTTGGGCAGAAGTAGCAGAAGAGCACTTTATGTGGCGCAAAAAATGGGATAATGTATTAAGTTGGGATTTTACAAAGCCAGAAATCAAATGGTTTGAAGGCGCTAAACTAAACATCACAGAAAATTGTATAGATAGACATTTACGTAACCGAGGGCATAAAACAGCCATTCTTTTTGAACCTAATGATCCCAATGAGGATGCACAACATATTACATATAAACAATTACATGAGCGCGTATGTAAATTTGCCAATGTGCTTAAAGAGCAAGGGATAGAAAAAGGAGATAGAGTATGTATTTATTTACCTATGATTCCCGAACTAGCTATTTCTGTATTAGCCTGTGCCAGAATAGGAGCAGTACATTCGGTTGTTTTTGCAGGGTTTTCTGCAACGGCATTATCAACAAGAATAAATGACTGTGATGCAAAAATGGTCATTACTTCTGATGGATCTTACAGAGGAGGTAAGACGATAGACTTAAAAGGGATTGTAGATGACGCTCTAGAAGATACCCCGGGGATTAGAAGAGTTTTGGTAGTAAAACGTATTGATTCTGATATTAATATGAAAGAAGGCAGAGATCTTTGGTTACAACCACTGCTTGATGAAGCGTATAAGGATTGTGTTCCCGAAATTATGGATGCTGAAGATCCTTTGTTTATATTATACACCTCGGGATCTACAGGGATGCCAAAAGGAATGTTGCATACCACCGCAGGATATATGGTGTATACGGCGTATAGTTTTAAAAATGTATTTCAGTATCAAGAAAATGATATCTATTGGTGTACCGCGGATATAGGATGGATTACCGGTCACTCATATATAGTATATGGTCCATTGGCAAATGGGGCAACCACGGTAATGTTTGAAGGAGTACCATCATACCCCGATTTTGGTCGTTTTTGGGATATTGTAGAGAAACATAAAATCACACAGTTCTATACCGCACCAACTGCGATACGAGCTCTGGCCAAAGAAAACCTGGATTATGTGACCAATCGTGATCTTTCGAGCTTAAAAGTACTGGGTACTGTAGGAGAACCTATTAACGAAGAAGCATGGCATTGGTATAATGATCATGTAGGAGAGAAAAAATGCCCAATTGTAGATACTTGGTGGCAAACCGAAACCGGAGGGATTATGATTTCTCCTATACCATATTCTACTCCAACAAAACCCACATATGCCACGTTACCATTACCGGGGATTCAACCGGCTTTGATGGATGAGAATGGTATCGAAATTAAGGGAAATCAGGTAGACGGGCGATTGTGTGTTAAGTTTCCGTGGCCGTCAATGGCAAGAACTATTTATGGTAATCATAAGCGATATAAAGAAACGTATTTCTCTGCTTTTGAAAATAAATATTTTACAGGAGATGGTGCCCTGCGTGATGAGGTAGGATATTATAGAATCACCGGTAGAGTAGATGATGTGATTATTGTATCGGGTCATAACCTGGGTACTGCCCCTATAGAAGATGCGATTAATGAACATCCTGCGGTAGCAGAGTCAGCTATTGTTGGTTTCCCACATGATATAAAAGGAAACGCATTATATGGATATGTTATTCTTAAAGAAACAGGAGAATATCGTGATCGTGATAATCTAAGTAAAGAAGTAAATCAGCAAATTACAGATCGTATTGGGCCTATCGCCAAATTAGATAAAATACAATTTGTACCGGGACTTCCTAAAACAAGAAGCGGAAAGATCATGCGTCGTATTTTACGTAAGATAGCATCAAAAGACACCAGTAACCTGGGAGATACCAGCACATTACTAAATCCAGAAGTAGTACAGGAGATCATTGATAATGCGTTGTAATTTATAAGATACCGTACCCTTTGGCGAGCCTGCCCTGAGTTTATAGAAAGACTCAGGGTGTGGTACAAAACCGATAGCTCACATAGGATAGTGCAAAAATGTTTTCTGTGCCGAGTAGGAGAAATCGGGAGGAGTGCTAAAAAAGAAATCCAGTAACCTGATATAGGTTGCTGGATTTTTTACTGCACTAATTTTGAGATTGATAGCTCGGACTTAAGGTTGTAATGTAGTAACTCCAACTCACTACCTCACAACACAAACGCTACGTCACATCGAGTACGTGAGGAACGAGCGTGTATCGAGATGCATTTAAAAACGATAACATGCTGGGTTCTCGATACAATTTTTCTCCATTACATTACGAAAAACCACTCCTTTAGACTTGCATAATTATATTTATTGAAATAAAAAAGAGCAGAACTTAAGTACACTAATAACACTCAGAAGGGTAAACTTCATAGTTCGATTTAGACTTAAGTTCTTTCTTTCATCAACAATCTCTAATAGAAATTCGGGATTTTAAGCCCATTATCAAGGAGTCGAGTTATGATGAAAATGCTCTTTTCATTCAGAGAGGTAAAATTATGAAAAGTATTTATTTAGGAATTGAAATTAGTAAAAAAACATTAGATATTTGTTTAGTTGATCAGAAATCAGAAGCATTCTTTAAGATTGAAAATAAAATCAAAGCGATTAAAAAACTCTTTAAGCAGATAACTACTTTAGATGCTGAGATCTTTATTGCAATGGAAAATACTGGTCTTTATAATTATAATTTATATGAAGTTTTGAAGGATTATTCATTTAATGTTTATGTGATCGATCCTAAGCACATTAAACGAAGCATCGGTTTAGTTCGTGGTAAGAATGATAAAGTTGATGCTAAGCGCATTGCTACTTTTATTGAAAGGAACTATCAAGATTTTGATTGCTGGAAGCCCATAAGTGAGGCTGTACAAAATATAAAAATACTGATGAGTCAACGTAGACATAAGGTAAAAACTAGACAGGCTATTAAACAACAAAATAAGGAGCTTAAAACAGTTAAAAGGACTAAAATAATAAGTTCCTCAATGAAAATCAATTTAAAAGAAATTGAGCAGATTAATAAACATATAGCGGCTATAGAAAAATTGATTAAAGAGGAGATAGCTAATGATTCTGTTTTGAAAAAGGACATAGAACGTATCAGAACTATACCAGGAATAGGATCAGTTACAGCTTGGACTTTAGCTGTGAAAACTGATGGTTTTGTGCGATTGACTAATCCGAGAAAACTAGCTTGTTTTGCTGGCGTTGTTCCATTCGAACAACAAAGTGGAACAAGTCTAAAGACAAAACCAAGAGTATCAAAAATGGCGGATATGCAACTTAAATCCGTGCTTCAAATGGCAGCTATGAGAGCAGTAAGAATGGATAACGATCTTCAACATTTTTACTTGAGAAAAGTAGAAGAAGGTAAGAACAAAATGAGTGTACTCAATGCTGTTAGAAACAAACTAATACATATCGCAATGGCATTAATAAAAAACAAATCTTTTTATGAAAACCGTTTGGTATTGTCATAGAAATCGAACTGACGGGCTAACACGCTACGTCACAACACAAACGCTACGTCACATCGAGTGCGTGAGGAACGAGCGTGTATCGAGATGCATTTGAAAACGATAATATGATGGGTTCTCGGTATCCTCTCTTTAGCTAACACGCTACGTCACGTCGAGTGTTTTTTTGAAGCATAGCGTAGAAAAAATGTATCGAGACGCAATTAAAAACGATAACATGATAATATGATGGGTTCTCGATACAATTTTTCTCCATTACATTACGAAAAACCACTCGAACAGACGGTCTAACACGCTATGTCACAACACAAACGCTACGTCACATCGAGTACGTGAGGAACGAGCGTGTATCGAGATGCAATTAGAAACGATAGTAAAAACGAGTCTCTTGATAGCGATGTTTACATCTTGTTGTAGTGTAATTTTATTGTTCTATAATTATCGATTCAACTATTTTCCATTCCGAATTATCTTTATTTAAAATATAGTTAATCATTATTCCTTCTGTTGGATAGTATAATTGAAATCTTAATTTATCCATTATACAAGTCCAATCCGCTATTCCAATGTATTCGGTTAGATTTCTGTCCTTAATTTCTTGTTCGGTTAAAACTTTGATATTCAAATCGAATTTATGAACTCCATTCATGTTTTCTTGGTTTATTAAACCAAACGCTTTAAGAATGAGAGGTTTTTTGTTTGGAAATTTGTCAATATGAAAATACTGCTGTAACTCAGGTAAATCAATTGCTTTTTGTATAATTTGCTTAATTTCTGGAACTGATAATTTTGTATAATTTGTAGTAAACAATTTTAGTATTCCAATTGTAAATCCATTTTTATTGATTTCATCCGAGTATTTTATAAATATTTCCTTGTTCAAATTTTTAGAAAAAAGTTTATCAATCTCACTTTTTGGTATTTTAAATTGAGAATGGCTATTACTTTTATCTGTATATGTTGCAATGATTTTGTTTTCGCTAACGAATTCAATTTTTCTATCAATTACGTCATTATTGAAATCGTAAAAAACAGAAAGAATTAAGTTTTCATATTTATCTGTTGAACTGATCTTTGCTGTATATCTATTCGAGTCAAGAAAATGACTTTTGAATAATAGTTGAGAGTCTTTATAAAATTGCCAATTCGTAATTGTATCCATCTCAACTTTTGCAAAAGTTAGATTTGTAAATCCGATTGCAAAAATCAATAGCACTGTTTTTATTCGATTTCTCATTTTTTCAAAATTTCGTTAAGGGACATGGCTAAATTGGCTACAACGGTTGGGCTATGGTTTCGTTGTGGAATTGTCCGCGAGGACCATTCCGCTGTAACCAAGCGCTGGTAGAAAAGTAGGAATTTTCCACTGAAAATTCCGCCACAATAAATTATAGCCGTTGTTGTAGCACGTTTTTTATCCAATCAGTTTTTCCAAATGTCTTTCTACTTTCATTTCTAAACTCACTAATTCTCCTTTGTAAAACACGCTATTTATAATCCACGGAATTGGCATATTTCGACCGTCTTCTTGAGATTTAATATGATTAATTTCCAAAGGAACATTTTTCTTTTTTGCGTATTCTCTCAATAATTCATTCGTGTAAAATTCCGTAAACGGACACGTATTTGAGAAATAAGCTGTAATTCCGTTATTGTTCGGGCAATTTCCTGATTTCGCACTTTCCATAATTTTAGGAAATTCTGCTTTTGGATTTGTTTTTAGCCCCCAAAGTTTGAAATGAGGTTTTGCCTCGTCAATAATTTCAAATCCTTGGTATTTTAGAAATTTTGGGTCAGTCATAAACGATCTTTTCTTATCACTCGAAATTGCAATAATTCCGTCCATTTCTTTTGAATCCGCTAAACATTGTTCTAACAGCTTTTTTCCGTTTCCTTTTCCTTTGAATTGCCCTGAAACCCAAAAACAATTAATAACCATAAAATTTTTCCCGATTAATGGAAGCCAAGAATTTTCTATCGGCACATATTCGATAAATACTTTTCCTCGAACATCAATTTTTTGAAAATTGTAGCCATTCTTAAATTCTTTTTTCAGCCACTCTTTTTTCTTTTCATACCCTTCTTTACATTTCTTGTCGCTTATCGCACAACAAATATGTTCATCTTGAATATTCTTGTCAGTAAGTTTTAGAATTTCCATTTATTCGATTTTCTCAAAAGTATGATTGAAAAGCTTTATCTTCTATGATAATTATCAATTTTCAATGGATTACGAGTGTTTATGTAATGTGCTACAATGTATCGAATATGATTCCGTTTCAATGAATTATATTCAGCGTTAGCGAAAGGTAGTCAAAAATGAGTTTAGAAATAAGTTAAATTTAGTTGTTTGTATTCTTAATCTTAATAATTTGCGCAGCTATACTTATGGCTATTTCCTCAGGAGATTCACTTTTTATAGATAAGCCTATAGGAGCGTAAATTCTATCTAACTCTTCTTGGGTAAACCCTTCTTTTAACATAACATTCCACATTGTTTCTAGTTTAGCTTTGCTACCTAGAACTCCAATAAACGTATAATTTCTTCCTATAAGTTTACTTAATGCCAATTTATCATCGGTGTATTTGTTGGTCATTATAGCTACATAACTTGAGCTTCCTTCCAGAATATAATTACTGATGTCTGCATAGTCAACAACCTGTTTTTGATGTGCAGAATGATTGTTTTTTAAGGTGTTGAGGTTTTCTCTATTGTCAAAAACTACCACAAAAAAACCAAGTTTTACAAATAATTCTGAGACAGCTACACCAACGTGCCCACCTCCAACTATATACAAAGTTTCTTTATATCCAACATGTTCATTAAAAAACCAATCGTTATTAGAGTTGATTTTATACTCAAACTGATTTTCTATAAACTTGTATGAAAAATAAAAGGAATCTGGAGTTAAACTCAACGTTCCTTTTTCGCCATTTTGTATACCTGTAAGAATACCTTGAACTGTAGAAATATGATGAGAATCTAAGCAATGAAAAGCAACCGTTTGCTCGCCAGAGCAAATCATTCCAGAACCATCCTTTATATTTCCTTTATGGATCTGTTTTTTAATAAAAATGTTATCAATTCCTTCTTTTAGAAGCTGTTTTGTTTCTTCAACCAAAGAAAACTCCATAACACCGCCACCAATAGAACCAAAAATAAACCCGTCTTGAGCAACCAGCATTTTAAACCCTTTTCGGCCAGGAGAACTTCCAAAATTTTCAATGACGGTTAAGACATACACTTTTTGATTGTCTTGAAGTTTTTCTAATATGTGTTGCCAAAAAATCATTGAAAAATAGTTTCGCTTAATGCATAATAAATCGCCATTAACGCAGAGAAAATAGCACTAGCCATAAATCGCCAATCTAAACGTATTTTGTTTTGTATCAAATAATTTGCAACAAACGAAATAAGGATGTTTGCTAAAAATGACCAAAATGCAATTAGCAATACATTATTATTTATTTGTTCATAATTACCAGAGAAAAATTTGATAAAAGCCAAGTGTCTAAAAATCCACAACGGATTAAAATAGGCAATCGCCAAACCGGTTTTAGCCAATGTTTTTTTGACCCCGTTTAAATTAGCTGCTTTCCTATCAATCCAAGAAAAATAATTAGGGATTTCAAAAGCGTAAATAGTTGCTCCAACTAAAATCATCCCGAGTAATCTATAAATAGAAAACTCATTTAATAAAAGTGCAGCAATAGCATCTCCGGTACTATAAATAATAGCGCCTTTAATGATGTTTTGTTTGGTGTATTGTAGTTTGATAAAATTATATTTAGAGTTTTAATGCATTAGAATCCGTGAATATTAAAACCTCATTATGGAGTCTCGTATAATCCCATTAACACTTTTTCTGGTGTAAAAGGCGAGTGGAATTTTAATTTATGATTCGGATTAAACTCTTTAACCGCTTGTTGAATGGCAAAATAAGTTCCAATTCCGTACATTAATGGAGGCTCGCCAACGGCTTTCGATTTTAAAATCGCTAATTCATGTCCATCAACTTCTAGCGGGATAGTTTCTACTGTTTTTGGTGATGAAAAGATATCCGGAACCTTGTAAGTAGACAAAGCATTAGATAATAATTTTCCGTCAGAATTATATGCAATTTCTTCCATCGTCATCCAACCAATTCCTTGTGCCAAAGCGCCTTCAACTTGCCCAATATCGATTCCTAAATTCATTGTTTTGCCAAAATCGTGTACAATTTTTACAGTATCAATCTCGTAATTTCCACGAATACAATCTACAGTAACGGTTGTAATGGCTGTACCGTATACATGATATGCAAACGGATGCCCTTTTTCTTTCGACTTATCAAAGTGAATAACTGGTGTTGCATAATGTGCGTTTTCAGACAAAGCAACACGCTGTAACATTGCTTGTGTAATTAATTCTTCCCAAGAAAGGGATGATTTTTTACCATCTACAAAAACAAAATCATTCTGAAAATTAATACTTTTTTCTTCAGATGATAGCATTGCTGCTGCAACTTTAGTCAATCTTTCAATTAGCGAATTACACGCCATTTCAACAGCTTTCCCATTTAAATCTGCAGTAGAACTTGCCGCAGAAGGAGAGGTGTTGGCAACACGAGTTGTGTTAGTCGTTTCTAGTTTTACTTTGTTTGGAGAAATCCCTAAAATTTGCTGAGCAACTTGCAACATTTTTGTATTTACACTTTGTCCCATTTCTACAGCTCCAGTAGAAACCCCAACGCTTCCATCTTGATAAATATGAATCAATGCTCGTGCGTGATTCATAGGTGTATTTGTAAATGAAATCCCGAATGCGATTGGCATTAGCGAAATTCCTTTTTTGTATACTTTATTTTCTTGATTAAAACTTTTAACTTCAGCTTCAAGCTTTTCAAATTCAAATTTTTCTTTGGCAGAAAACCACGTTTTTTGAGCTTGAACTTCGGTAGCGATTTGCCCGTAAGAGAATTCATCATTTTCAGCTAACAAATTAGCTTCCTGAATTTCTCTTTTATCAACACCGATTTGATCTGCAGATGCTGCAATAGCACTTTCTATAACAAACATTCCTTGAGGTCCACCAAAGCCACGGAAAGCCGTATTTGGAGGCAAGTTTGTTTTACAACTAAAAACGGTTGTACTTACATTAGGAATAAAATAACTATTGGTAGCATGAAATAAAGTACGTTCTGCAATGGCAGGAGATAAATCTGCTGCGGCACCAGAATTTTGTAAGAACTCTACTTCAAAAGCTTTAATTTTTAAATCTTTGGTTAAACCGATTTTATAAAATGAAGAATAGGGATGACGTTTCCCCGTCATTCGTAAATCGTCGTGACGATTCAACATATATTTTACGGGACGATTTAAATGTTGAACAGCAACAGCAGCCATAACTGCCCAAGGAGTTGCTTGATCTTCTTTACCACCAAATCCACCACCTAAACGAATTACATCTACTTCAATTTTGTGCATGGGGACCCCCAACACTTTAGCCGTAATTTTTTGAACAGCTGTTGGGCCTTGCGTAGAAGAAATCAATTTTATATTTCCATTTTCTTGCGGTATTGCATAACAACCCTGAGTTTCGAGATATAAATGTTCTTGCCCGTTAGAAAAAGTTTCTCCTTCAAAAACATATTCACAATCAGAAAAAGTACTAGCAGAATCCCCTAATTTAAAAGAACGCGGAGCATTGATAAAACTTTCTTTTTCTTTGGCTTCTTTTGCTGTTGTTATTACAGGAAGTTCTTCAATATCAATAGTAATTAAAGCTCTTGCTTTTTTTGCAATAGCTTCTGTTTTTGCAACAATAAAAGCAATGGGTTGTCCCCAAAAATGGACTTCATCTTCTGCCCATAGTGGTTCATCAGGAATAATTCCTCCGATTTGATTTTCGCCAGCAATATCTTTGTAGGTAAATATTTTTATCACACCGTCCAACGCTTCTGCCTTAGAATAATCTACCGATTTTATTTTTCCGTGTGCTTTTGGTGAATCGAAACATAACCCGATTAAAGCATCTTGTCGTAACATTAAATCGTCTACAAATAACGATTCTCCTCTTACATGTGTAAAACTATCTATATTCTTCATCGTTTTCATAGTGTAATCATTTTATCAAGTTCTACATCATTAGGAAACAATTTTATGAAATGAGCAAAGAATAATTGTCTTGCTAGCAATCTTTTATATGCCGAAGTTCCTCTTACATCGCTTATTGGTGATATTTCTGATTGCAATATTTTTTCTGCTAAGTGAATGGTTTCAGAAATGATCAATTTACCTTTTAAAAATTCATTGGTTTTGTATAGATATTTAGGAATTGCAGCCACACCACCAAAAGATAAATGTGCTTCAGAAATAACTCCGTTTTGTATTGAAATTAATCCTGCCGAATTTACACTCGCAATATCTAAATGTGTTCGCTTGCTTACTTTTTCGAAATTGTAATGCTGATTAGCTTGAGGGATTTTAAAAGAAATCTCTTTTAAAATTTCACCCTCTTGTAAGTCGTATACTTTATAGTTTTGATGAAATTCTTGAAATGCAATTTGTCTTTCGGTTTCATCTTCTTTTTGAATTGTTAGTGTTGAATTTAACGCTAAAAAGAAAATTGACATATCACCAATAGGAGAGGCGTTTACAAAATTCCCGCCAATAGTACCCATATTTCTAATTTGCTCAGAAGAAACGAGTTTTAAAAACTGTTTCAGTTTCGGAAACAAGGTTTGTAATTTCTTATTTTCAGCGATTTCTGTAACAGTTGTATTTGCTCCTAATGTACAAATACCTTCAGAAAATGATATTCCTTTTAGAGCTGTTTTATCAACTAATAGATGTACATCTTCTTCTGCCATTTTATCTGCGTGACGTACATAGATATCGGTTCCGTTAGCAACTTTTACGCCAGTTTTTGAAAAAACTTTGGGTTGTAATTCTTTTAATTTATTCGGAATAGTTTCAAAGTAATTCGGAATAAATCCTTTGTTAATCAACCATTCAATTTTATGATTGTCATCTTTTTGTTGCAGCTTTTCTTCAATCTCAAAACCTGCTTTTTCTATCGATTTATAACCCGTGCATCTGCAAATATTTCCGCTAATAGCATCGTTGCATGTTGTTGTTTTATTACTTTCTAAAGCATAACCTGTCATAGAAACTACAAAACCTGGAGTACAAAATCCACATTGCGTAGCATAATTATCTGTCATTGCTTTTTGAACAGTATTTAGTTCTTTAGGTAAGTTGATTCCTTCAACAGTAACAATATGTTTTCCGTTTGCGTTTCCCAGAGGTGAAATACAAGAGGTTATCGTTTGATAAGTAACATGGTCTCCATCAGAAGTTCCTACCAAAACGGTACAAGCACCACAATCGCCTTCGCGACATCCAATTTTTGTTCCTTTTAATTGTTGATATTCTCGAATAAAATCGAGTAAGGTAACACCTGAATTAGCAGATGTTTTGATGATCCGATTGTTAAGTATAAATTGTATCATATGCAGAGGACAAGATACAAAAATGTTATAAGTGGTTTAAGGTTAGTTATTTTTGTAGCAATATTAGGAGTTATGCAACAGATACTAGTGTTTTGTACACAGTACTTTATTTTTTAATGATCTCAGTTCTGTGATTTATTCCCCATTCTATAACCTCTCCGATTAAATTATCTAAAGTTTTTCCGTGTTCGGTTAACGTGTATTCAACCGTAACGGGCTTTGTGTTTTTTACTGTTCGAGTTATCAGTTTATTTACTTCTAATTCTTGTAAATCACTAGATAGTTTTTTTGCAGCAATTCCTTTAATAGCTCTTTTTAATTCCATAAATCGCATTGTTCCACCACGAAGTAAAGTTCCGATTATTTGTATTTTCCATTTGCCAGATAATAATTCCATTGTATCACTAATGGCTCGTAATTGTTTTACACACTCTACTGATAGAGGTTCTTTGGGCTGTATCTTCATTTTTAATATTAAATAGTTTCCTTTAGGAAATCAATATCTTTTTGTAAGTCGGTATCAAAAGTAAACTACATTGTTTAATTTTGTAGTATTAAAATGAAATATTATTATGAGCACAAAAACGTTTTTAACAATCCACGGAATAATCTACGCTGTTTTTGGATTGGGATTATTCTTTATTCCAAATTTATTATGGCCAAACTATGGGCTAGAACTTAATGATAAATATGCCGTTTTTCTATCACAACACACAACAATATTTTTAGGAGGAATTGCAATTATTAGCCTTTTGTTTAGAGATGTAGAAGAGAAAAGTGTTTATGCAAAGAAAATCTTAACAGGTTTACTATGTACAAACGTCTTGGGTATAATCATTACGCTCTATGCAATTTACAAAGGAATATTTTATGGGTTTGGATGGTCGGATCCAGCATTCTTTACCTTGTTATCTATATTAAGTTATGTAAAATTGAAACAAAATCGATAACCTTAAAAAATAATAAATTATGAGTACACAAAAAATATGGGACTTGCATTTAAAGTATGACGGACCTGTTACGCAAGAGTTTATGGACGGAAATAAACAATTGGCAGAAAGTATTGCTCAAGAAGAAGGGGTTATATGGAAAATATGGACATACGCAGAAGGTACAAATCATTATGGATCAACTTACTTATTTAAAAATATTGACTATTTAAAAAAGTATAGAGAAATGCATATCAAGAGATTAAATACTATTGGGATAACGGATATTACCGACCACATTTTTGACATTTTTGAAGATTTGAGTAAAATTGATAATGCACCGATTGGTTAAGAAAACCATTGGCTATAATTTTTGTTTTACAAAATAGTATTCAGTTGATTTGCAGTACTAGTTTTTTTGTAATGAAAAAAAAATAGTGATGTATTCAAAAATAGGAGTTGTGCAACGGTTACTTGTGTTAACTTTTGTTTTCTACTTAAAATATTATGTACGTATTAAATATATAGGCGGAAACATCAAATTTTCAACCTATTTCAGTTTTTCAAAATTTAAATCACATTTTTAATAGATTAAATCTTTTTGTTAAATCTTTATCAAGAACATATTTTCGGTAATGCTTTTTTTCTTTTAGTGTATCTCCATTTATATAAAATATTTTTGGAGGACTGCCTCCAATACGACTAGGAGTTGCAAAATCGTACCAAACTCTTTTTCTACGCTTATGTTTTATTCTGGGTACTTTAATTTTATTTTTATTTACTATTTTAAACCAGTCATAATTATTTTCTTCAAATAACGCTGGCAAATTAGTTAAGTCAGGAGTAGAATCACCTTTATATATTGTTTTAAATGATTTGAATTGAATAGTTTGTTCTTTCATATCTACTTTATAAAACGCCCAATTAACTTCGGGAGGATATATTGTGTCATAAACTATCGTGTCTCTAAAAGCATATATTTTAATGGTATTAATTTTGTTTTGAGCATTGACTGATATTGAGGTTATTACAAAAATTATTAATATGTTTAATAGATTTTTCATTTTAGATAAAAGTTAGCAATAGCTATATGTTTTGTCTTTTAAAAGCACTTTGATCAAAGGGGTATCGGTTTAGTAATTATTAACTCTATAGTATAGACCTTATTAAATTACTGTAATTATTTTTTATCAATTATCATCTCAATTAAAGATGATTTATGGCCAAATTGATCTGATAGAATTATGATATTATAACTCCCTAAGTCAATAGAAAAACTACCCTTCGATTGCAGCTCAGCACTAGAAACCAAGAAATTTTTTACAACATTTTTTACTTTCACTTTTAAAGTATATTGTACATCAGTAAAATAATTCCTGTTGGGATCTTCTGGAGGAGCATCGTATCCCCATTCATGTATATAATCAGTAATTTCTATTTCTATTAAATCATCTTTATTACTAATTGTTAAAACTCCATCACTCGACGACAGTGCAAATGCCTTCCCAAATTTCGCTTGTTCTATGATTAGATATTTGTTATTGTTTTCAATCTTAAAAGTTAGAAAGTTATTCTTATAAACTTTGGTATAATATTCTTTTCTTTCACTATCACTTGTTGTATTATCGCAGTTAATGTGAAAGTTAGCTATAGACTCATTATTAATCTTAACCTTAAGAGAAATATTTCCATCATTATAGACTTGAAGTAAAGGGGTTATATTTAAGTCATTGTATTTTATATCACTTAGTAATCCCTCTTTTAATTGAATTTTTTTCATAAATTCTTGCGAACTAATACTATATGATATAAAAAATACTATTGAAAATATTGTTATTTTTTTCATTACTATAATTTCATTGTGATTGACTTTTAAAACAAATGTAAATATGCAATAATATTTACATCACACTGTTTTCCGTGAAAATATTTTTATGGAGTACAGTAGAAGTGATAGATAATTACCGAGAACGCTAGCCTGTGTATTAACTCGATTTCATTGATTCAAATATATAGAAGTTGTTTTTTTGATTTAGGAAAAAATGTATTTTTTATAAAAAAGAACTTGAGTTTGCAATGATTTGTTGTCTTTGTCTGTAGTATTTTGTAGTACTCTATCATTGTTTTGATCTATATATTCTTGATATTCTGTTCTTTTAATAAAGCATTCTTTTTTTTGTTAGTGGTTCACTGTGACTGCAAAGAACAGTCTTCACAGGCTTTTGTTTTATAGTGTTTTACTTTGTCTACGATAAATTTGTGAGGTTGTCTGCTAATAAGATGTAATTTCTGACTTCGATTCTCTAACTTTTTTACTTTTACATTTGATATCGGGGCATTTGAAACCCAATTGGTACTATCTACCATATCTATGGCAAACAGAACTTAAGTTTAACCCACTTATTTCAAGCACCCCATATCAACATTGAGACAAAAAAATATATTGAGTACAGAGTATTAAGATGATTTACTTTATACATAATACTTTATACTTTAAGCTCCTGACTCCTGACTCATTATTCATTTTTCATTTTCCATTTTTCATTTCTCATTATTGTTCTCGCATGTTATACAGGCTATATATTTTGGTATAGGTCATGATTTCTTGTGGGCTATCATTTAGTAGGTTATACATAAATTCACCAATATCGATACCTAATACTTTTAGTATGGTATATAGTACTTCTGGTGGGATATCGTTTATATGATCTGGAAGCATAAAAATTATATTAAAAAGGTACAGGAGTAATCTTGTAGCGCATAATGGGGGGTATGTACACAAACTCAACTTAATGTAATATGCTAATTACTCCTGCGTTCCTTTTTTGTTAAAGACCTTAAATATTTATACTGCTATGTAAAGAGGCTTCCCCATTTTTATAGCTTCTATACGTAATTTTGACCTTTTAATCATTTCGGAAACCTCTAGAGCCGTGCAGCCATTGGTATATTTTTCTTCTATCCAGACACGTAGAAGAAATGCGTAGCCTCTATGTTCTTTTACACAAGTGTTAAAAAGCTGAGGAGCGATAGACAAATAGTTAAATACGGTTTCCTCATATACCTTAAATCGGTCTGGCGCTACAGTAGGTTTGGTATTTGTTTTCATGACGCTATTAATTTGGGGTTCACATTAATTTTTCAAGTTCTTTTTCTAATTGATCTAAAAGCACTTTGCTAGTTTCAATAGTTTGCTTTTGATGAGAAATTGCCATTCGTATCATTTCTTTGAGTATCTGCTTATTTGGGTCTTTTTTTCTTCTGTCTCTTATATTGATAATTGTGTTGTAATGAACATGGTATTTGTTAGCTATATCCTGTATCTGTGATGTGGTTAGTGTATCTTTTAATAATTTGGATAGTAAACTACTTATAGGAGTACGACTATTTATTGCCATATCTGTCAAAAAAAATTGTTACAAGTTGGTTCTATAGATTAATTCAATAGCATACAAATCATAAATTGTTAATACTGTTTTCATATATGGCTAAGTTCTAAAAAGCATATTATTTACTACTATGTTTTTAAATTCCATCCAGGCAGTATTGGAAGCAAAGGCTATAGCTGCTACGGTTGCCATTTTACTGGTTGAATTTTTTATTTTTTCTAAGACTAAAAACCAATTCAGATAATTCTGAAGGTATTTTGTTGCCACTCCATTGAAGGGCTCCATAAATTTCCTTAGACGCATATCCATATTATTCACATTTTGTACGTGATATATTTTGTCAACAGCTCTTTGACCCTTCGAAGCATTAAATTTTTTGTGTGCTACCTTCTTGTCTTTTGCAAATGCAGTATAGCTTCTGTGACTGTCGCTACAAAGGGTTTCTACTTTAGCCAACTTCCCTTGTAATATAGTCTCCAAGTCACTTTTACTAATGCGACCTCTGGTAGCTACTTTGAAATCTTTGTTCCCTGATCGGTCACAACTGGCTATCACAGCTACTTTTTCATTACTGAGACCAGCTTTACTTGCCTTTGCGCCACGTTTTCTAGCAGGACGATCCAAATTTCGATTCCCTTTTTCAGAGTAAGCAAAGAAAAGATCATCACTCTCTAGGATTCCTTGGAATTCATCCACACTTACGCTCCCAAAGGAGACAAGTAATTTGTGCCTCCAATCAAAAGAAGTCTGAATAGAAATCCCTGTTTCTTTGGCACTCTTGCGAATACTATATCCAGAGAGTAAACAGAATAAATAACGATTAACTTTGTCTTTCTTCTTGAGGTTGTACCAGAACTTACCGGTAGTTTCACTAAAGTTTTTATGACAAGTATTACAAACATAGCGCTGTACTCCTTTGAGCTTACCATTAGCCTTAATTTTATTGCACTTACAATGAGGACAGCTTATGGCTTTACTCTGATTGCTATCAATCAGGGCTGAACCCTCAGTAGAGATCTCCAATAATGTGGAAACAATTTCTGATTGAACCAAAGCCGATGAACTAATGAAAAAATCTCTAAAATCTTCTGGTATCATTTCTCCGTTTTTATAAAGTAAAGATAAAACATATTCTAATTAGAACTTAGCCTCATATATTTGTTTATTAGTTATTGTTTTATAATGTTAAAAATACGAAATAAAATTCGTACATACAATATTTATTTCGTATTTATTATAGTTTACACAATATTTATTATGAAAATAGGCGATAGAATAAGAAAAGTAATGGAGTTCAAAAATATGAATTACAGGTCTTTAGGTATTTTACTGGATTATTCAGATGGTCAAACAAGAAATATCATAATAAATAAATCCGTTCCAAAAATTGACTTTGTACAAAATTTATTACGCTCTTTCCCTGAAATAAACGTCAATTGGCTGATAACTGGTGAAGGTGAAATGCTTGATAATGTGTCAGAAAACCAAAAGATTACAAATTATAGCAAACTTGATAACATAGAATTAATCAAACATCTTCTTGAAAGAAAAGACGAACTTATCCAAGATGAAACTTTTAAGGATTACGTAAGAATGGTTATGGAATTACTCATGGCAGACGATGAAAGAGAGAAGAAAAATAGAGCTCTAGAGGAATTAAAAGAAATAGCTCTAAAGAAGTATTCGAAAAGAGGTTAGAAAAATGTTTGATAATGGAGGTAGCCATGGTAATTATTTAAGAACATTAATAGTTCTAGATTATCATTTTCAATAAATTAATTTGGGTAGATCGTGTGCTATTTTATTTTTTTAAAAAGAGAAATCATGTGTAATTTCATGGTATAGCTCATTAAATTCACTTTCAGTATAGTAATTAGGATTCTCTTTCAAAATATCGACCAGCACTTCTAATTCAATACGCTGCTTTTTTTCAATGTTATGTAGCTTAGAGTTACTTTTCATTGCCTTTCTGATTTCTTCTTTAACTTCCTTTCGTATAATTTTTGGACTATTTTCAAAAAGCTTTCTTTGCTCAGATGTAGTATATTTTCTAGGCTTTAATATTTTGAGTAGTTTTTTTAACATCATTATCCTATTAAATATTATCCATTACTTTTTTTAAATCTTGATGAAAATCATCTATACAATTATCTACTAACTTGCCAGATTCATGAGGTTTTCCTGATTCCTCAGCGTACATCGCCTTAAAAACCATATCTCTATAATATATTCTTTTAACTCTTTCTATAAAAGAGAGCTGTCTATAAATGATTTGATCTTTATACGTATAATATTTGATGAGAAAATATGTGAAAGCTGCAAACAACGAAGCAGCAATAATAAGAATCAAAACATATTTGTTTTGAGTAAAATCTTTTTGGGTAAGAAAAATAAGATGAATAAACCAAAATCCTGAAACTAGTATTCCTGTAAGTGAAACAAAATGAAATTTAAAAGTACTGCCTCTGGAGAAATCATCGTGTAAGGATTTACAACTAAAAAAGAAAAGAGCAGTCACTAACCCAAAAACAAATATCCAAAAATGAAAACTACTACGCCCTCTAAAAGAAAAACTGATTGCCAATTCTTTTTTTAGCTTAGATTTTCTTTTTAATTTATCCTTATAAAGCTCAAAGTGAGTATCTGCAAAGGCCAGATACTCATCCTTTGTAATTAAATTTTTCTTAAATAAATCTATAGTATATGCATTTATACTATCTCTTTCTTTAACGATATTTTTATAGTTTTTCTGTTCAGTTATTAGCTCAGAAGAAGTTGCATTAAAAAACACATGAAACAAAGAAAGTGTTACTGCCAAAAAAGCAACAACACTTTTAATAAATCCTAAGAAATTATTAAATCTAATATTCGTCGTCGTCTCCCGGGTCGATTGTTCCATCGTCTCCCGGGTCGGTGAGTTGTACTTCTGTTTCACTGATTTCATCATTAATTTCTTGTTTTTCGCAGCTACTCACAGTACATAGTATAAGTAACATGCCAAATAAAATGATAACATTTTTCATCTGATAAGTATTTAAGGTTTGTTATCCTAAAATACTATTAAATGAGGAAATTATCCTCTGCCAGATGATAATTGATTATATTTTTTTAGAATGATTGGGGGAGTGCTATATCAATAGTAGCATCAATCTAATTTTTATTTTATTATTTATCTTTTAAAAACAATCAAATATAATACAGAAGGCAGCTTTTTTGAATACGGTTTTACCGTAAACATCTGATTTTGTGAGAGTAAAACAATAGTACACTGCTGATATATAGGTTTTTATAAGGCCATAAATTTTAGAAAAAAATATAAGAAATTTTTTAAACCACTATATATTTACGGAAACCCGTAAACATTGGGCTTCGAGGCTTTTATCTGTCTAACTATGGTCATAAAATCACTCCTTTTACAAATAGCGTGACAGTACCTCTACTAGCACCCATTTGTAATAGATATTGCTAGAGCTTTGCATGTATAAGCATGCAACAAAAACTAGAAATGGGAAAGTTTTGGAGGGGTGGTTGGTTGGGTTCTTGTTTGGGTTAGATATTTATTGATTGTAAATCCGCCTTTACTTTGATATTAGATAAGAATAGATAGTTTTCTATATTTAATAAAGAGAAGTAGAGGTGAATTATACATTTTGTTGCGCTTTCGTTATTTTTTGCTCCACTTCATCAGACCATTTTTCCAATGTGTTCTTTTCAAATTTCTGAAATTTTAGCTTAAATGCTGAAAACACATCTTCGGTTTCTGAAAAAACTTTGTCATTTAATTTAACTATGTCAAAATTAGCAACAGATGGATATCCTGAAGAGGATTTGGAACGTCTAATTATTTTACTACTTATTGATTTAAATTCCTTCATCCCACTAAATGCGTCATCTTTAATTTTCTGAAGTCTATGTCTTTCCTCTTCACTTTTAGTATTAATTGCTCCAAAACAAAATTTTATCCATATTTTTTCTCGTTCACAAAATATTTCCAATGCAAATGAACTTTGTGTTCCATCCCAAGAGTTTGTTTTATGATTAAAATATGGAATTGTATTTAATGGTAAAACTCGAATAATATTCTTGTCTTTGGGCGTAAGATTTTGATATTGCTCATGCTGTATAAAAAAATCATTTATCTGTCCAAATAACTCTGGACTATATAGGGTTGGTTTATTATTGACAATAAAATCAATGGCGGTTTTATGCTTTTTATATATCTCCTGTGCAAGTTTAGCTTCTTCACTTATTCCCATGATATTCTTTTTCAAATTATTGATATAATTATCAATTAAAGGTGTTGTTTCTTCTGATGGCCGTTTGCTTATTACTGTATCTTCAAGTATGTCAAGAATTGATTGATAAGTCAAATTAACATATTCGATTTCAATTTCTTTCTCTGTCAATGTCCTTGGAAATGGAGTTAGATACACATAGTAATTTTTGTGCTCTTTATCACTCCATGTATTTTCAACAATTTCATAATACTTTAGGAGTTGATTATCGCCAGATTTACTCGCTTTTATTTTATTTTCAATACATATTGTAAATTTCAATTCGGTATTCACAATTAGTAAATCAATGTCATTAAATTCTCTATGTATTTTTGTACCTTCTAGATTGGATAGGTTTATTCTAATTTTATCTTCAGGAGGAAGGGGTAAAAGATTTATGAAACTCTTTAAGAAATAATTTCCAATATCATGTGATGCCCTCGAATTCATCATCCAAGCTAAGAAGTTTGAGTGCTGCAATTCTCTATGACTTATGCCAAGTATTTCCAGATAATTAGGTTGACTTAAAAATAACTTGAGTTTTTCAAGTCTTTGATTTTCATCAATAACAAGGTTTTGTAATTTTTCTATTTCTATCATTAATTGTCTGGTTTTTTATAATGAAGCCCAATGGCTCGGCTATGGTTAGTACGGGAATTAAAGTAGTGACCTTTCGATTTAGCACAAATGCCCTATGTTTTCTTATACATTATTAGGCGTAGTTTTACTAAAATGGTAAATCATTTGGCTCTTCTTGGGTAGAATCAATTTCAGCAACTAGAGGTGGGGTTGGAATTTCGTTTTTTAAAAATTGTACTCCACCATCTTTCATTTTAATATATAATTCTTTACATTCAATGTTGTTGAATTGTGTTTTTGTAGACGAGTCAAAATATAATGTATATATGTATAACCACCATTCATCCTCAACCTTTTCCTCTATAAGTTTAGTAATCAATTCAAAATACTTTTCGAGATTAAGTTCTTTAGTTTTTGAATATGAATAACAAAGTATAACAGGTAGACAATCTCTCTCCTCAATTAAGTAGTTTGAATACTCTTCAAAATTTTCAATTTCAAAATTATACTTTATAGCCAATTGTATACCCCATAAGGACACATCTGACCTAGAGTATTCTTTATGTTCTTTTAAAATTGAATTTATTTCTTTTTTTACCAATAGAGTTAAATCCTCATCGAGAGGATGTTTTGTTAGTATTTCATCAAAAACATCAATAAAGTATGGATAAATAAAACAAACTCTAGATAAATACATTATTAGGTATATAAAAGTATCTTTCGATGAATAAGTTTTTTTAGATAAAATTCTAGTGGCATATTTTATAGCCGAATCGTTTGGATTTTGATTTGTTAAACGTATTGCTAAATCAATAAATTCAGAGATATAAACTAGGTGACTGTTTCCTAAATTGTCTGATGATAAAAAAGAATTTGAATAAGATTTAAGTTTTAGAATCCAATCTTCTTCGATAGGTATAGGAAGTTCAACTATTTTAGTTTTCTTTTGATTAAGTCTTAAATTAAATTTTTCTAATTGTTTACTTAATTTTTTGATGAAAGTGTCAGCTTCTTCTTTTGATTTACAATAACATTTGTAGTCATCTATATATCTAAAATACTTATAATCAATTAGCTCTTTGTCTATTTGAGATAAAACAAGTTCGGAAATGATACTAGAAGTGTCAGGACCAATAGGAATACCAACAGTCTCATTTCTCTGAGTACTTCTAATTGCAAAATCAAGTTTATTATACCATAAGTCTCTATTTCTAGAATTTGCTTTTGCTTCTACCTTTCCTACTAATGCCCACGGAATAGAATGAGAATAAATACTTGGGTAACAATTTGCAATATCTGCGTGTACTAAATATTTTGCTTCAAAAGATTTGTCAAGGCTTAAAAATTTTTGGTCTTTATTTCTTTCATAAGAAAGCATTGAAACAAGACGTTGATTTAAATTATTTGGTTGAGGAATAACCATACTCCTTTCATAATAATCATCTACTTCTCCAATTTTTTCAAATATAGAAGTCCAATTGTTTTTAATTTCTATTGCTAATCTATTATAAGAAATAGGATGTGGTATACTTAGAATTCTTGGTGCATTATTGTTTCTTGTTAGATGAAAAATAATATTTGAACAAACTCTATTTTGTAAAATAGTTATTTCATTGTCTCGTACCCATTTCCCAAAAATTTCACTTGTAAAAATTGCCTCAATTTTTTCTGGAAATAATCCAAAGTCTAATAATTTTTGATAGATAACATTTTCATTAATTTCTTGCATATGATATTTTAATGGAGCACAACAATCGTATATAGTTACCTTGGTAACTATATACCCGTTTGTACGTATTTATAATCGGTTACAAACATTTATTTCATCATAAAAACTAATGTTTGCCAACACTCTTATTTTTTAATCTCCCAAAGCTACTGCTACCTTTTTTATTACCGTTACGGGAAACCACAGAGTAGGGGAGAAAGTTTTTTGTATGCGAGCTGGGTTTTGGGGCTTAGGTATTATAGGTGTGAGGTATTAGGTTTGAGGTTTGAGGGTTTGAGGGTGTGAGGGTTTGAGGGTTTGAGGGTTTGAGGGATAGTGTTTTTTACTTTTCAATTCCAATATCATTTATTTCAGAACGTTTTTTATAAGGTTTCGCAAATAAAAAAGGTATTGATATTCCGATTCCGATTATTATAGTTGAGTATAAGAAAATTGGTTCGATAATTAAAGATTGAGGTATTAAAGGATTAGATGATTTTCCAATAAATGTCAGAAAATAAAGTCCGATTATAAATAATAATATTGCCCAACCTAGAATTTTTAAAATATCAATTATCAACTCAAAGTGTTTAAATTCAGTCCGCTTAGAGTTCAATATTATTCCAAAAAATGGGATTAAAGATATCAATCCATAATCTAGAAAGTAGGTAGTTACTCCAAAAAAATAGTCAGTTTTATCTTGAATAAATTGCTCTAATCCAAAACTATTAGTTGGCCCTATTCCAAATGTTAGAATTAAGAAAATCAATCCAGAAATTCCTAGAATTTGTTTTTTTAAATTGTCAGGTATTTTTTTCAATATTAAATTTATTATTTATTCTTAAGACATTATGTACAACAGCTGCTATATAATGTGTAGCTATCCCGATAGGGTTGCTATTAATTATATAGCCTGTTCTAAGTCGTTTAATTATTTGTTTATTCGTTTCTGTAAATAGTATACTAGTACTGTAATTCCCCAAACAATTAAAATATCCACTAATAGATTCCAAATGTTCCAAGAAAATCTTAACTCATCAGAAGCAGTAAAGAATCGATTATAATATTGTAAAGGAAAACCAATTTTGAACTCAGGGGAATCTGATGTAAAAATAAAATTTAAAACAGTCAAAAATGATATTGAAAGAAAGATCAAACTTGATAGTACAGTAATGCAAATTATTTTTTTCATCTAATAAGAGTATTTAGCGTAAGCGATATTTTCTTTTTTTATTTTTAGAGCCCCTCCTTTACCTTTACCATAAATATTACCTTTTTCATCAAGCCCAATATTAGTTACAATTTCTGAATTATTAATAGATCTTTTCCATTTTGGTTTTCCTTTTTTCATTATTTCCATAGGAGCTAATCCACTATTTATATTTGTAGGAGAAACATAATATATATTTTCTCCTGAAAAAGTGAACCAGCTAGAGTCAAATTCTTCATAAGATTCAGAATCAGCACTTCCTCCTCCATGAGCAGCTGTATACATTACATTATGAATGTCTAAGAAGTTTTCGGCGAATGTAATGTTTTTACACCCATAGAAAGCAGCAATACTATAATTTGGATCAAAGTTAAAATTTATTTGTTTCCAACCTTTTAAACTCATTTGTTTAGAATCCCATTGTTTTTGTCCCGTTTCGTCTGCTAGATTATATTGAGAGGTTTCTACTTCTCCAACAGGGCCATCTGTTCCTCCATGGCAATAAAAACATACCTCAGAAGTTTTTTTCCATTTTTTTGACTCAACTTTTTTTATACATTCAGCAACAAAACCTGCAATTTCCCATAAATCTTTATACTCTTTCATAAAAACATGGTTGTATTCTTCTAAGGAATTAATTTCTCTTTCTCGTGTTTTAGCGGCTTCTTCAAAGTCACCACTTGTATAAAAGATAAAGTATATTCTAGTTTTCGGCTTTTTCAAGACAGGTATCTGTATTGAGTTTGATGGATTTCCTGATTCAAATATTGTAAACATATGGATAACTAGGAGTTTTGTTCTTCTATAATTTCTAATTCAATTTTGGTGATATCACCTCTAATGGGGATATCTGGGAATAAATCATCCTCCAGTATTTTCCCATTATACCTAAAGTCATGTTTCTTATTGGATAAATTAATATCAACAGTTTTACCTGAACCATTTTTTGTTTTAAGAACTAGAAAAGCTTTACCATTATATTTTTCGTCTATTTTATTACCTTTCTCATCTTCAAAATGTCCTGATTCAATAATTAAATTTTCTTGTTCTTCTCTAACCATAACAGGTATCTCCTCACTCAGAAACGCTGTTTCCCGCCTCGACGTAGTATATTTTCCTTGAGAATGTGAATCTTCTATACCTGCTGCGGTAATGAGAATAGTTTCAGTAAGGGGCTCTCTGCCATTTGCTTTAAATTCTGTATGATCCAAAGTTACATAACAATCTACAAATCTAATGCTACGAGTTCTACCTCCAGAAACATGAGAAGTATATTCGAGTATGATCTCTTGTGTTTTTTGTGTGGGATGTATTGCTTTTTCAAAAAAGGAGGTATCTTGTGTAGCTTCGATTACTACTAATAATCCTGTATGAAAAGGTCTGGAGGTTGGTCTCCCTGTCTCATCACTACACTGTTTTATACCTTGTTTGGATCGAAGTACTTTGTATACTCGACCGTTGGCATAGAGTTTGGCAATGATAGCCATAGTTTTTTTAGTTTTTAAGAGTTTACTAATTTACACATAATTATAGTTCAATGGCTTAGAACAAGGATATATATGCACTAGTACATAAATACTTGTTTGTACTTATTTATAATCGTTTACAAACATTTATTTCGTTATAAAAACTCATGCTTGTCAATACTCTTATTTTTTAATCCCCAAAGCTACAGCTACCTTTTTTATTACCGTTATGGGAAACCACATGGTAGGGGAGAAAGTTTTTTGTATGCGAGCTAGGTTTTGGGTGTTAGGTATTATAGGTGTGAGGTGTGAGGTGTGTGGTGTGTGGTGTGTGGTGTGAGGTTTGAGGTTTTAGGGTTTTAGGGTTTGAGGGTTTTAGGGTTTGAGGGTTTGAGGGTTTGAGGGTTTGAGGGTTTGAGGGTTTGAGGGTTTGAGGGTTTGAGGGTTTGAGGGTTTGAGGGTTTGGAGTTTGAGGGTTTGGAGTTTGAGGGTTTGGAGTTTGAGGGTTTGGAGTTTGAGGTTTTGGGTTTCAGGTTTTGGGTTTGTATAAGAATAGTAAGGGGTTAAAATGCACTTGCTTTTTGGTTTAAGACCTAGCCAAATTTAAAAATTTGTTGTTATTTTTCATTTAATCGTCAAATTGTAAATTTGGGGGATTTTGCTAATAGACAACAACCTTCCGGTTAAAAACTAATCGCCCTATTTGCCATATATAGTGTTGTGCGTAGGTATTATTGTTTATTCAATTCAAATGTTCCTTTGTCCTTTGGGAAACTAGAATCATAATCGCCACTAATTTCAATTCCATCATTGTCTTTCATTCCGTCATATTTAATAAATTGTCCATTTCCAATTGATATTTTAGCTTTAAAAAATCTACGATGGTATGCATTACTTTCATTCGGTCGTCTTTTTTGTCCAGTGCTATTTCCATTGATATCCGATTCCGAAAAGTTACCTGATAATTCCACTATTTTATTTTGTCCAGGTTTATAAAGACTCCAAAGATTATAGTAAATGAGCGTTTCGCTTTTAAATTCCGCATTATTATTTTCAGGAATTGTCGTCAGGACTTTTCCGCTAACGAGTGCATATTCAGAACTGTTCCATTGTCCATTCCAATTTGATTCCACAAAGTTTTCAGGTATTGAAGTTTTATAGACAATTTCATTTGATATATACACAACGACAAAAAGAATCAAAATCGTTATTAAAATTCGTTTTATTATTTTCAGAAATTTATTTTTCATTCAGAGTTCAGTTTTTCTCAACTTACGCACAACGCCAAATGGATGAATAGGAGTAAGGTAAAAAAGCCTGAACCAATCGATTTATCTGCGCATTTTTATTTCTTGTTTAATTTATAAAAATCTAACGCCATTGCAAAATGGAAAGGGCCTTTCGATCCAACACTAAACTTTGCTCTGATTTTATATATAATGTTTGCAAATCGTCTATTTTACCATCTTTCCTCTAACTTTTCTAAATTTCCATCATAGAAGTATAAAAAGGCTTCGAGTCCATCATTTTTTGTTTGTTCCGGAATTATACTACAGAAATCTTTATCATAATAGTCATATTCAACAAATCCAAACCACTTTTTTTTCTTGCGAGTTATTAATGAGTTTTTTTTGTTTTCAACAAAGTTTTTCCTTTAGCTTTTAGTAATTGTAATACTTTTTCTTTTTTATCAATATTATCATACGCTCCTTTTACATTATATTCAAACATTCCTTTTTTCTTACTATAAGTTATAAATACGATAGCTCTATCGACAGCGTTTATATCAAACTTATTTTTATACACATATACATAAATAGACTTTCTAATGTTTTCTAAATAATACTTTTTATGCCTATCAAGGTTTCTCTTAAAGTTAGCACTACGAACAGCTATCTTTTGTCCTTCTTCAATTTTTACTAATTCTCCATTTCCATTATAGATTACTTCTTCAACTTGATAATGATCTATATAATAGGTGAAATCTGGAACAGGTTTAGACAAATTAAAAATCTTCTTTTTCTTTTTGTCAGAAAAAGGGTTTTGTTTTTTTACTTTGAGAACTATAATATTAGGGGAATCTAGAATTTTCTCTAAGGGTACTTGTACAACTCTATCGCGTGACATAGGCATCAATATTATAAATAATAAAGCCATCAATTTTGTGTGTATCATAGTGCATACTTTATGATTCTTTCCGTTTACATTACAAAAATAAATGAAATATTTTTAATCAAGACAAGTGTTCAATGAGTAAAATTTTATACTTGTTTTCTCTTCTCACGGTAGGCAAAAATGATATTTGCACTAGTACACATATCTGTTTGTACTTATTTGTAATCGTTTACAAACACTCATTTTATATACGAGCTGGGTTTTGGGTTTCAGGTTTGAGGTTTCTGGTTTCAGGTTTGAGGTTTGAGGTTTGAGGTTTGAGGTTTGAGGTTTGAGGTTTGAGGTTTCTGGTTTCTGGTTTCAGGTTTGAGGTTTGAGGTATTAGGTTTGAGGTTTGAGGTTTCAGGTTTTGGGTTTTGGGTTTCAGGTTTCAGGTTTCTGATTTTTGTATACGCTTCGCGTACCCTGAGCGTAGTCGAAGGGTACACACACCTAACACCTAATACCACACACCTAAAACCTGAGCGTAGCGGAAACGTACATCAGTTCCTAAAGCAACCCTCTTCTATTAGGATTAAAAAACAAATCTTTTAAGGTAACTTTTCTTTTTTTGGTGAGGGAGGCTATGATTTTTAAAAAGAGGAGTCCGGTAATAAACGCATCCCCAGAAGAGGTATGCCTGTCGTGCTTTGCGATATTAAAAATAGCACTAAGCTCATCTAGCCCATAGTGTTTATGTGTCGCCTTGCATAACTCTGTTTTTTTAAACAATACACCGGTATCCAGAGTTTTGTTCTTCAGTTTAGGTAATTGTAGTCGGGCCAGGCATTTATTGATCATGGCTACATCAAAATCGGCATGGTGTGCTACCAGAATGGCATCTTTTATATAATCCAAAAAATGAGCAATGGCTTCGCTTTCTTTTACTTTGGTGATATGTCCGCTCTTTAGGATACCGTGTATTTCAACCGTCTCGGGGTTAAAGGTTTCTTGTTGCAGATAGACTTCAAAACTATCGGCAACATCCATTGTGTTTCCTGTTACAGCAATCGCCCCGATAGATAGGATTTTATCATTGGTAATATCCAGCCCTGTGGTTTCGGTATCAAAAACTACAAAGCGGGTGGTAGCTAGTGTACGGTCCTTTTTGGTGTTGAAATGCTGTAGGTAGCGGTTCCAATAATCGGGATATTGTTTATGTCTAAACCATCTAAGCATACTATAACATTTGTGATAAATTAAAACGTACCCGTATAAGCTCCTGCATATCTTTAATAGACTTAAAACAGCCTTTTAGCCTTAAACGCTCTACCTTGCTCAGGGATTTCACATCAATAAACCTTCCCGAATTGTTATGTAGTAACCCTTGTTCGGTTCTAAATCGCAGTAAAATCTTAAACGCATGGATACAGGATTCATACAGGTTTTTGTTCTGGGGTTCAATTTCGGCTAATTTTTCATACCTCAGGATAGTATTGTTACAGTTTTTAATGTTGTGTGATAAGGTGAGTAGTCGTGCCGCATCAATAATAGGCATTAATGCTCTGGCTTTGATATCAAACTGATCCTTGTGATTACCGCTGTGTTCTACCAGAAACTGTTTAAAAAAGCTTAATGGAGGTGGATTTTTTAAGGCATTCAATCCTAAGAAATTCAGGAAGATCTCATAGGCATCTATAGATTCAAAAATATGTTGCGATAGTTCGTCTGCCAGGTTCTTATTTCCGTAGATCAAATGGTAATCAAAAAAAATAGTACATAGCATGATAGAATCTTCATTGGGATGGGTGATCCAGGTGGCAAACTGTTGTTTCCATTCAGACACCGATAAGCACCATTTTGGATTGCTAGCCATCATTTCTGCCGGGCAAAATTCAAAACCAACAGTATGTAGCTTAGACGTGATTTTTTCTGATAGTGATAGAAAATAGCGTTTGGTATTGTCATAGTCCTGTTTGGGTACGTCTTCAAAAACCAACGCATTATCCTGATCGGTGAGTAATAACTGCTCTTGTCTGCCCTGGCTCCCTAATGCAAACCAACCAAAGGAGGTGGGTGGGGCAGTGGTCATTTCTGCTATCGAAAGGGTGATGACTTTTTGGGTGATGGCTTCAGTAAGTGCAGAAATGATTTTTGATACATAAAAAATCGGCATTTGCTGTTTGATATATCCTTGTAAAAGTTGTTGGGCCTTATCGGTGATCTGTTGTAAGGTTTCTGCATCTTTGGCACGTTTAACCTCTTTTACCAAGGCAGAAGGATTGTTACCGCGCACAACCACAATATCATGTTCTGATAGGATGCCGATCAGATCAGAATCAGAAGTTCCGTTTTTGGTGATGCATAAGTGCGTGATTTTATGTTGTAGCATCGCAATTTGAGCTTCGGCCACAGAGATCGTTTCGGGATAAGTAATCACCGGGGCAGACATGATACTTTCTACCGTATCTTCTATTGCAAAAATACCCGTGGCAATTTTGGTACGAAGGTCTTTATCGGTAATAATACCAAGGGGCTTGTTTTGCTCGGTAATAATAATCGAACCTACCTTTTGGCTAGTCATCTTTTTTGCTGCTTCTCTGATAGTGATATCCTGACTGCAGGTCACAGGGCTTTTTGAGTATTGTATAGAATGTACTTCGGTAAACGCAGATGGGGAACTCTGAAACCTGTCTACATTAGCAAACAAGGTTCCTTTATGCTCATTAGAATACGGATTTCTGATATTGGTTGCAAAACTTGCCAATAAAAACTTGTTAACCCCGGCATTGGTATTGATAATATCGTCCAGAGATTTAGAAGAGATGCTGTATACAATACTTTCTTCTATCGCTTTTGCGCTTAGCAGGTAATTGCCTTTTCGTATCACAGCTCTTAATCCAAAGATATCACCTTCGTCACATTTATCGATCAATAGATTTTGTTCTCCAAATAATCCTACAGCACCATCTTTTACGATATAAAAATGATCATGAATTTTTTCATCTTTTTTAAAAAGGGTAGTATCATCCTCGAGGTAAATTACTTTTACATCTTTAGAAATTGTATAAAGTTGCTCTTGGGTTAAAACATCAAAAGGAGGGAAGTCTTTTAAGAAATCAAAGATTCTTTCTGCAATCGTATTTTTCATGATACTAATGTATGCAAAAAGAAGCCTAAGGGATATGAGATTTGTCAGGTTTTATAATCCGGGGATCCATAGTATACACCAGAATTTGAGGTGATAAATCATTATTCTCCAGCCTGTACTGAGCTATGTCGAAGTATCGAATCACACCTTTAGATTAGTATTTAAATATGGCTTAGCGTGTTTACCCGTCTGTTCGAGTGATTTTTCGTAATGTAATGAAGAAAAATTGTATCGAGAACTCATCATGCTAGCCCTTTTAAGAGGATCAAGAATAATGATTTCCTTATCTAGAACTTAAGCCAAAAACCAAACACAATAAAAAATCCCATTTGAGAAATCAAATGGGATTTTTTATTACTTTAATTATAATCTATTCAAAATAACTAAAAGACTCTCCTTCTTTTATAGAAAGTAGACTTTCATAGATCAATTCAATAACATGTTCTACATCTTTTCTGTGTACCATTTCTACAGTGGTGTGCATATAACGCAACGGTAAAGAGATTAATGCAGAAGCAACACCACCATTGCTATAAGCAAATGCATCGGTATCTGTTCCTGTCATTCTACTAGATGCCATACGCTGAAACGGAATCTTTTTCTTTTCGGCAGTATCAATCAATACTTCTCTCAATCTATTCTGAACCGCAGGAGCGTAAGAAATAACAGGGCCATCACCAATTTTGGTTTCTCCCTGCGTTTTCTTTTCAATCATCGGGGTAGTGGTATCATGGCAAACATCGGTCACAATAGCTACATCGGGTTTAATCGTATGTGTGATCATCTCTGCACCTCTTAGACCAATCTCTTCCTGTACAGAATTTGTGATATATAGACCAAACGGTAGTTTCTTTTTGTTTTCTTTCAGTAAACGAGCTACTTCGGCAATCATAAAACCTCCCATACGGTTATCTAGAGCGCGACACACAAACTTATCTTTATTCAGAATAAAAAACTCATCTGGGTAAGTAATCACGCAACCTACATGTACCCCTAGTTTTAATACCTCTTCTTTGGTATTACATCCTACATCGATACATATATTTTCTAGAGTAGGGGCTTGCTCTTTAGCACCTTTTCTGGTGTGTATAGCCGGCCATCCAAAAACACCTTGTACAATACCTTTTTTGGTGTGGATATTTACACGCTTAGACGTTGCAATCTGGTGATCACTTCCTCCATTTCTAATCACATAAATAAGTCCGTTATCAGTAATATAGTTTACATACCACGAGATTTCATCGGCATGTCCCTCGATAACAACTTTATATTTTGCCTTAGGATTAATAACCCCCACTGCAGAACCATAGGTATCGGTTATAAATTCATCTACATACGGTTTTAGGTAGTTCATCCAGATTTTTTGCCCTTCCCATTCGTATCCTGTAGGAGCTGGATTATTTAGATATTTTTCAAGAAAAGTCAGGGACTTTTTATTTAGAATGCTCTTTTTTGCCATAGTGTTGTTTTATTTTATAGCGAAAATAACAATATTCACATTCATTTTACAGTTTACAAATGGTTAATTGTTAATTTTGGAACAATTTTAGAACGTCTCATAATCTATTATGATAAAACACTCGGTATATATTATATTGATAATGCTCACTTCTTTGGTAAATGCCCAAAAAAGAGATCAAAAACCTATGGATACGACTAAGGTAGATACCACTGGTTATGTACAGTATTATATTATAGAGGGAGATACAATCCCGCATGAAGCTATTGATCTCGATGAAGTGATTATTTTAGGGAGGTTAAATTTTAAAGACAAGCTAGCAAGAAGAAGGTATCTTATCCTAAGACGTAAGACTAGAAAAGTATATCCCTATGCAAAACTGGCAGCAGATAGATTAATGACGCTTAATGAACGATTAGAAGATATTGACTCTAAGAGAAAAAAGAGGAAATATATAAAAATGTTGCAGAAGTACATGGAAGAAGAGTTTACCAAAGAATTAAAAAAACTTACCCGTACAGAAGGACAGATACTAGTCAAATTGATTCATCGTCAAACCAGTAAAACAATGTTCGAACTGGTAAAAGAGTACAGGAGTGGGTGGAGAGCTTTTTGGTATAACAATACCGCTAAGCTTTTTAGTATTTCATTAAAAGAGGAGTATGACCCTATAAATGTAGAAGAAGATTATTGGATAGAGGATATCTTACAGCGAAGTTTTCAGTCAAATATATTAAAAGAACAAAAAACGGCTTTGGATTTTAGTTTTTATGATCTAAGAAATAAATGGTCTGGTAAAGCCAAAACAACTTCGGAAAAAAAATAATTTAGGGTATTTCCCCAAAAAAAATGGGGCCGGGCTGTACGTTATATCTTTTGTTATGCAGAGAATAAAGTTGTTTAGAACTATAGGTTATAAGGAATATCTTATATAAACTATATAGGATTAACAAAAGGATGCCACTTCCATCCCTAATACAAAACAATACATTGTATCCATATCTGGGTATTGAAACACAGAAAAAGTATAAAAAATCCAACTCTATTCTGATTAAATTTCTTATCTTCGTGTTCTATCTTTTTTAAAATCAGCACGTTTCTTATTTTCTGTAAAAAATTATACCAAAAGGTGTTGTTAGGAATAAAAAGGTTTCTATCTTTGCACCCGCAAAACGGGATATTGTTTTGGGAGTTCATTGAGATTTATTTTTTTGATTTTCGGGTTAAGAGAAAGTTTTAAAAACTTTATCAAAAAAATCTTGTCAGAATAAAAAAGGGTTGTATGTTTGCGCCCTGCAAAAATGGGATATGTTTTTGCGAGTTCATTGAGATTTGGTTTGATTTTTTCTTAGAATTTTTTTTAAAAATAAATCAAAAAAAACTTTGTAGAAATAAAAAGGGTTGTATATTTGCACCCGCTTAGAGAAACAAAGCATAGTTCATAAAAATAGTAGTATTGGTTTAGGGTGTTTTTTGTAAACATTTATAGGGTTCGATTCCTTATTTACGATCTATAATTAATAGCGATGAAGATTGCTTTATTAGTTAAAAAAGTTCATAGACATATTGATTGACAGCGCGTATTAAACTATTGATAGTTTATACAAAGAATAAAGACTAGAGACATTATTGAGATACGATTATAATTCCGTTGTATTGTTTTGAATAATATTTAAAGACAAACGATGAAGAGTTTGATCCTGGCTCAGGATGAACGCTAGCGGCAGGCTTAACACATGCAAGTCGAGGGGTAACAGGGGTGCTTGCACTCGCTGACGACCGGCGCACGGGTGCGTAACGCGTATAGAATCTACCTTATAGTAAGGGATAGCCCAGAGAAATTTGGATTAATACCTTATAGTATCTTAAGTGAGCATTCACTAAGGATTAAAGATTTATTGCTATAAGATGACTATGCGTTCTATTAGCTAGTTGGTATGGTAACGGCATACCAAGGCTACGATAGATAGGGGTCCTGAGAGGGAGATCCCCCACACTGGTACTGAGACACGGACCAGACTCCTACGGGAGGCAGCAGTGAGGAATATTGGACAATGGAGGCAACTCTGATCCAGCCATGCCGCGTGTAGGAAGACTGCCCTATGGGTTGTAAACTACTTTTATAGAGGAAGAAACCATCTCACGTGTGAGATGCTGACGGTACTCTACGAATAAGGATCGGCTAACTCCGTGCCAGCAGCCGCGGTAATACGGAGGATCCAAGCGTTATCCGGAATCATTGGGTTTAAAGGGTCCGTAGGCGGGTTTGTAAGTCAGTGGTGAAAGTTTTCGGCTCAACCGGAAAATTGCCATTGATACTGCAAGTCTTGAATTATTGTGAAGTGGTTAGAATGTGTAGTGTAGCGGTGAAATGCATAGATATTACACAGAATACCGATTGCGAAGGCAGATCACTAACAATTAATTGACGCTAAGGGACGAAAGCGTGGGTAGCGAACAGGATTAGATACCCTGGTAGTCCACGCCGTAAACGATGGTTACTAGCTGTTCGGACTTCGGTCTGAGTGGCTAAGCGAAAGTGATAAGTAACCCACCTGGGGAGTACGTTCGCAAGAATGAAACTCAAAGGAATTGACGGGGGCCCGCACAAGCGGTGGAGCATGTGGTTTAATTCGATGATACGCGAGGAACCTTACCAGGGCTTAAATGTAGATTGACAGGTTTAGAGATAGACTTTCCTTCGGGCAATTTACAAGGTGCTGCATGGTTGTCGTCAGCTCGTGCCGTGAGGTGTCAGGTTAAGTCCTATAACGAGCGCAACCCCTGTTGTTAGTTGCCAGCGAGTGATGTCGGGAACTCTAGCAAGACTGCCGGTGCAAACCGCGAGGAAGGTGGGGATGACGTCAAATCATCACGGCCCTTACGTCCTGGGCCACACACGTGCTACAATGGTAGGTACAGAGAGCAGCCACTGGGTGACCAGGAGCGAATCTATAAAGCCTATCACAGTTCGGATCGGAGTCTGCAACTCGACTCCGTGAAGCTGGAATCGCTAGTAATCGGATATCAGCCATGATCCGGTGAATACGTTCCCGGGCCTTGTACACACCGCCCGTCAAGCCATGGAAGCTGGGAGTACCTGAAGTCCGTCACCGTAAGGAGCGGCCTAGGGTAAAACTGGTAACTGGGGCTAAGTCGTAACAAGGTAGCCGTACCGGAAGGTGCGGCTGGAACACCTCCTTTCTAGAGATTTCCTATTTAATAGGAGACCAGAAATGATACGATGGAATGTATCTTGGTTGTTTTTAGTCTTTATGCTGTTAATTAATTATTTAGTATTGAGTACAGAGTATTAGGTATTAGGTAAGATTTTTAGATTTTGATCTAATTCTGATTACTGATTACTCACTACTAAAAGACAGTCTCATAGCTCAGCTGGTTAGAGCGCTACACTGATAATGTAGAGGTCGGCAGTTCGAGTCTGCCTGAGACTACGAAATTTAAAATGTAAAAGTTTAAATTTAAAATGTAAAAGTTAATTTTTGTTTACTTTTCAGTTTATTATTTTTCGGTTTTACATTTTACATTTGATAAGTTCATAATATATTGAAAAAGGAAATTCTAGAAGATAGAGTTTAAGTCACATTATTCGTAATTCTAAATTCGACATTCTGAATTTCAAATAATGGGGGATTAGCTCAGCTGGCTAGAGCGCCTGCCTTGCACGCAGGAGGTCATCGGTTCGACTCCGATATTCTCCACGATTCTTTAGATATAAGGATTGATAGATTATAAAGCACAGGATTCATGATATGAAAAAGTCTTTATACTCATTGATTTTATATTAATGATAAGAAAAACGTTCATTGACATATTGATTTAAAAATACGAGCATTAATTGTTTACAATTAATGATAATAAAAGAGGTTGATACTAATTTAGTTACTTTATTAGTATCGACAAAAACTAAAAGAGCAAGTTAAAGCAAGACGCATAAGCTAATTAAGGGCGTATGGGGAATGCCTAGGCTCTCAGAGGCGAAGAAGGACGTGATAAGCTGCGAAAAGCTACGGGGAGGGGCACATACCTATTGATCCGTAGATATCCGAATGGGGCAACCCACTATATTGAAGATATAGTATCCAGCAATGGAGGCGAACCCGGAGAACTGAAACATCTAAGTACCCGGAGGAGAAGAAAACAAAAGTGATTCCGTTAGTAGTGGCGAGCGAACGCGGATTAGCCCAAACCATAATTGTTACGGCAGTTGTGGGGTTGTAGGACTACGATATAAGAGATGTGATGAATTAGAATCCTTTGGAAAGAGGAGCCATAGACAGTGATAGCCTGGTATAAGTAAAGAGCATTAATTTAGTAGTATCCTGAGTAGTG